>JAFPAS010000157.1 GCA_017424205.1 Prevotella sp.
AGTCCAGGCATACGCATTATTGCGCCAGCTACAGCCACAATCATTTCTGCTCCGCTGTTGATGACAATGTTACGAATATGCACGGTGTGACCAGTTGGTGCGCCAGTAACCTTAGAGTCTGTAGAGAATGAATACTGAGTCTTGGCTATGCATATAGGAAAATGCTGCTGATTCATTGCATAAGCTGCCTCTATAGCGGCATTTGCTTCGTCGCTGTATGTCACTTCTGCTGCACCATACATATCTCTGCAAATCTTCTCAATCTTCTCCTTCACACCATCTGTATCTGCATATGCAAAGTTAAGCGGTTTTTTCTCTGTAGCCTCGATAGTGTTAATCACGGTCTGTGCAAACTCCTCTGCACCGGCACCGCCTTCAGCATAAGAACGGTTGACTGCAAATGGCACGCCCAGTGCCTCGATATGCGAGCGTATTTCTGCAATCTTTTCCTCTGTATCATGAGGGAACTTATTCAGACATACAATAACCGTCTGTCCGAAACGATGCAGATTGTCAAGATGACGTTCAACATTCTCCCAGCCGTTAATCTCAAGTGCTGCAGATGTTACGATAAGCACTGTAGCGGCAGGAGTTATGCCAGCTTTGCGGCATTTAATATCAAAGAACTTCTCGGCACCAAGGTCTGCGCCGAAACCAGCCTCTGTTATAGCATACTCGCCGAAGGTCATCGCCATCTTCGTTGCCAGGATAGAGTTACATCCATGTGCGATATTTGCAAATGGTCCGCCATGAATAAATGCAGGTGTATGCTCAGTCGTCTGAACCAGATTTGGACGTATAGCATCCATAAGCAGTACGGTAATCGCACCGCCTACACCCATATCCTTAACGGTGAATGGCTTGTCGTCTTCTCGTATACCAAGTACGATGCTGTCTATGCGCTGGCGCAGGTCGTCAAGCGAAGTAGAGAGACACAGTATGGCCATTATTTCAGATGCAGGTGTGATATCAAAACCTGATTGCAGAGTCACACCGTCCTTTGGTCCACCCTGTCCTGTGGTGATATATCTCAGATTACGGTCATTCACGTCCATGACGCGCTTCCATAGCACCTGCTTCAATTTGAATCCCTCTTCCTGATGCTGGTATATATAGTTGTCGAGCAGTGCTGTTATCATGTTGTGTGCAGAGGTGATGGCATGGAAGTCGCCAGTGAAGTGCAGGTTAATCTTTTCCATAGGCAACACCTGTGCATATCCGCCTCCTGCAGCTCCACCTTTCATGCCGAAGCACGGACCGAGTGATGGTTCGCGCAGTGCAACGATAGCTTTCTTTCCGAGGCGTGACATACCGAGTGCCAGGCCTATAGAAACAGTAGTCTTGCCGTTACCGCTTTTTGTGGGTGTAATGGCTGTTACGAGAATCAGGTTAGACTTAGCCACACGTTCCTCGTCAATCAGTGTCTCCGGCACTTTTGCTATGTATTTTCCGTAAGTGTCAATAACTTCCGTGTTGATGCCGATGCTCTCTGCAATGGCGCTAATAGGCGACAGCTCTATCTCGCGCGCAATTTCGATGTCCGTTTTCATTTATGCTTTATGGGTTTTGCAAATCTTTTTACCTCAGAATTCTTGTTGTTAATGCAGTTGTTGCGCTTTGTTTCCTATTCTTTCTGAAAACAAGCAAGAGTTCTTGATTGTGCGATACAAAGTTAAGAAAATTCTTTGATATATTGTGGTCTTTTATAATGTTTTTATTTCCTGATGTTTATATTGTACGTTATGACATGCTTTCTCTTGAATAATATTTCATCTTTGCCAGCATTGTCCTTCAGTAAATTTGTTTCCGCTCGGCATGGCTTATGCAAAGGCTACAGGTAAGCTGCTGTAGGAGCGGGATGGCATCTTCTGCTTTCGCTTAACTATCTGTGCACCAAACGCTACGAGCTGCACGCCATACTACGTTTGACGTCCGCTGCTCTTGCCAGCGAAGCCTTTATTTTATTTGCTCATTCATCCATTGCATCCCATAAACCGCATATATTGTCTTCTATCCAATCAAAATCAAATTCGTTCGGATTATAATCTTTTTTTATGCCATACCACTCCAATTGTTCCTTCTCTTCTGCCGATTTGCGTTTCTTGCTGAGAATTTCCAACAGAGACGCGTATCCGTAAACGCCACCGCAATCTTCAGGAGGACACATGCCTTTACCTTTAAGCAGTATAGGCTTTTGAGGCTCATCTAGTTGGTATTCGCTGATGCCCTTTAGCCAGATGTCATGATTCCAACAATCTCCAAAGTCGTATTCGAATTTAATACGGTCGCCCTTCTCTTTGAATATATCAGAGATAGGGTAGTTGTCGGAAATATGTGTTCGGATTAGTGAAAAGTCAGGAACGAAAAAATTATCTTCTTGCTTGGGTTGTGTGCGATTTTGATATATTATATCTCCTTTCTTGAACTGATGCAAGTGTAAATTATCCCATCCCATAGCTTCAATAATAACAAAGGCAAGGAACTCTAGGGAAATATTAGAAGGAACTTCTACTTCACGCCAAATAGGTACGGGTGCATTGTTTAGTTTAATACGAAGATGGTATTTCTTAGCAGGCAATTCATCAAAAAGTATTGTATCTGGGAGTTCAAAAGGATCCAATTCATCATCATCATTATCATATTCCTCATAATTCTCCATGTCTCTTAACATGCGATAAAAATCACCAGCAGGATTATCGTCATCGAACATGATTTCTTCCATTGTTGGCAGTTTGTCTGTACCGTTTTTCTCGCAGAATTCGCTCATTTTATCTGGATCGATATCCATCATTACGGCAAGTCTCATTATATCTTCGAAACTGCTTATATTAAACGCGTCCAGCATTTGACGCATCTCTTCAGGTTGTTGCGCATATAAGTCTTGAAAGTCAAATTCTTCTTTAGGATTATCTAACTTAATTATTTTTGCCATAGTATTGATATTGTTTGGTTTAATTGTTTATTTTTGTAAAAACAGTTTTGTCAAAGTAAGTAAAATGAATCCTATTTGAACCTATGCGTCTGCATATGCATGTGTTATATGTGCTATTGCCTTATTTCCTTTTGCTTTTGAAGAAATTCTGCATGAGTTCTTTGCATTCTTCGCATAGCACACCTTCTGTGACCGTAGCTTTAGGATGGAAGGCGCGCGGGGCATATTCACGGTAGCCACGCTTCTCGTCAGGACATCCGTAGACGATGCGAGGTATCTGTGCCCAGCCAATTGCGCCGGCGCACATAGGACATGGTTCTACGGTGACGTAGAGTGTGCAGTCGTGCAGATACTTTCCTCCAAGAGTGTTTGCTGCTGCTGTGATAGCTTGCATTTCGGCATGAGCAGTCACGTCGCAGAGGGTTTCCGTAAGATTATGTGCTCGTGATAGCACTCTTCCCTGGCATACGATTACTGCTCCGATAGGTATTTCCTGTTCATCTGCAGCTTGCTGTGCTTCTGCCAGTGCCATGCGCATGAAGCGCTCGTCGTCATTGTTTATCATTGCGTTGTATAGGGTGGGGCGGATGAAAAGAGTTGATACTTTAGTATCTCTTCATAATAGCTCTGTAAATTTGCCGCTATTAATTTAGAAAGGCTGTGTCATGATTAATCTGACACAGCCTCTGTTATTTTTTTATAGTTATTGACACTTTATATTATGCTATCCCAACATTGTTTTCCTTACACTTGCATTGTTTTATAATGTCTGCGAGTTAATATTAGGACAGCAGTGACAAGTGGCTTTTTACTCGTATGTTGCGAGCACCTGCTTAGCAAGCTCGTTCTCTGGATCGATAGCGATGAGCTTGTCAAAGTATGGCTTTGCAGCATCAGCATCGCTGACAATCTTGAAGAAGTAGATTCCGAGGTATGTGTAAGCCTCTTTTACACGAACCTTGTCAGTGTCGCTCTTGATACCAGCTGTCTCGATAGATGTAGCTATTGCCTCATAATAAGGCTTTGCAAGACCGAGCTTCTGGTCTGGGTCGAGCATCTGGATTGTACGTGCTGACATGAAGTTTGAGTAGTCTGCAGATGTAGGGAACTTCTCAATCATACCCTTGTAGATAGCCAGAGCCTTCTCTACAGAAGCCTTCTGCTCCTCGCCAGTCTGCTCAGCAGCCATATTGCGGTAGATGTTAGCGAAGCCAGCGTAGTCGTTAGCGTTAGCCTTTGCGTTGATTGCGAGATACTCTTCGAACTTAACGAGTGAGTTCTGGAGGTCACCCTTAGCCTTGTATGTGTCAGAGAGAACCTTGAGAACCTCAGCCTTAGCCTCGTTGTTTTCTACAGCTTCAAGCTGCTTGTTGTAGTAGTTGAGAGCCTCGTCATAGTTCTTTAATCCAGCATATGCAAGACCAGCAAACTTGTAGTCGTTAGCTGTGATGTTTACAGAGTCGCTCTGGTTGAAGAGACGGTCAACGTACTTTGTTGCCTCTTCAAACTGCTTGAGCTCTACAGAGTTGTAGAGAGCAAGACGGTTGTAACCAGCGTGACGTGGGTTAGCATTCAGACCATACTCAGCAATCTGCTTTGAAAGCTCGTTCTTCTGGCTTGCGAAAGCTACGAGAGCATACTCTGTCATGTAGTAAGACTCGAGTTTTGCGATGTCAGCAAGCTGCACCTTCTGATAGTGCTCGAGAGCGAGTGGCATGTATGCAGCATTCTTTGTAGCTGAGAGGTAGTAGATATGACCAGCCTCTGCGTCAACAGGATATGTTGGGTCAACAGTGCGAAGCTGTTCGAGAGTCTCTACAGCCTGCTTTGGGTCACGTCCGCGATAGATGAATGCATACTTCTTGTAAGCCTCTGCATTCTTAGCGTCAAAATAGATAGCGTTCTGATACCAGCTTGCAGCACCGCCAGGATTGTCATTGAATACTTCAATGTCACCGTGCAGGAGATAGCCAGCAGCAGCATTCTTGTCTGCTTTGATAGCAAGGTCAGCATACTTCTTCGCATTGAGTGTGTCCTTTACGTCGAGATAAGCACGGCCGAGCTTAGCAACTTCTGCAGCATTCTTCTTGATAGGCTTCATAGCCTCCTTTACGATTTTTGCTGTAGCCTTAGCGTCTGTAGAACTCTTGATGGCTTTGATGGCATCGTCAACAGATACCTGCGCCATTGCTGGAGCGCTGAAGACTGTCAACAGGGCTCCGATGAAAAAATATTTAATTGTCTTCATAAGTCTGAAAATATTTTATGTTGTTTTTATTAATCTGTATTCTTACTTTTTGTATGATGCGTGATGAATCTGTGCGTCGTATCGTCTGTTATTCGTCAGACATGTTGACTTTTCTGATGGAGAGGTCTCCACGGTATGGTAGGAGTGCTGATTTAAGTATTATCTTCTGTCCTATAGGCGACTGCAGATAGTTTGCAAACCCCTGTGGAAGTCCGCGATATGGATCAACAAGCAGTGCATATATTGTTCGAGGGAAAGCATAGCGTCCGTCAAGCAGATAGAGCTGATATGGCTTCCAGCTATTCATTTCTGTAGCTTCCTCCATCTGTGACACTGACATAACTGTTATATTCTTTTTGAATGTCACATTCGTTGTGTCACGTTTGTCATTAAGCCAGTTGCTGCCAATTACACCTATAGAGTTAGGAGTTTTCTCAACATAATTGATAACCTCCGCACTTGTGTTAACTGCAGTAATGTTAGGGCTGTTGATAGGTACTCCGCCAAGGATTGAGTCAACGGCATAGTGTACGGCTGCAGACTTGTTATTGTCGAAGACCACATCAATCTCTCCAAGCTTCGAGCCCTTATTTATCTCTCCCCATGTCTTTACCTCACCTTTCAGAATTCTCTTGATATTCTCTACAGTGATACAAGAGTCAGTATTCTGATTGTTACAGATAAATGCCAGTCCGTCGTATCCAATAGGGAAGTATCGTGGATAAAGCTTGTGTGAATTAAAGTATTCTATTTCATCAGGACGGAAATTACGTGCCGCAATAATCAAGTTTACCTTCATTTGCTTCAGTGCGTTAAAGGCATCCAGTTCGTTTATATACTGCGGTGTTACCTGCGCGTCTGGATAAGTAGCATGAAAGACTTTTAGTTCTTCGTTGATAATCGGACTAAAGCTCTCGTCACACATCAGAATCATCTTTCCAGATGCATATGTGTCAGTTCTTCCATTCTTGGACTTCTTGTTACATGAGCAGAAAACCAATAATGTAAGTAATACGCATGTGATGATTTTAGCAGATGAAGAGCTATATGTTATTATTCCTTTTTTCATGCTTTTAGTTAATAAACTATGGTTTTTTTAGAACATACCATAAATGTTAAAAGGTGAAGAGTAGAGGGAAACCCTCTCATGGAGAAGCCCACATCTACTCTTCACATCTTTATAGATTTCGTAATATCTTATTCTCTTATGAGATTTGATTTATTACGAATTGTTGTTAAGCAATTACTGCAGACGGAAGACTACAGGCACGAAGTACTTCACACGTACAGCAGAACCATTCTGCTTACCTGGAATCCACTTCGGCATGCTCTTTACAACGCGCTCTGCCTCACGGTCAAGAGCAGGGTCAACAGATTTCATTGTTCTTACATCTGTAACGCTACCGTCCTTCTCAACGACGAACTGTACTGTTACACGACCCTGAATACCGTTCTCCTCTGCTACTGCAGGGTAACGCATATTCTCGCTGAGGTACTTCATGAGAGCTGCTGGACCACCAGGGAATGATGGCATCTGCTCTACAACGTCGAATACCTTGTTTTCTTCCTCGTGCTTAGGAGGTTCTGGAGCTGCGATCTCTTCTACAGCCTTGAGCACTGTACCGCCTTCTTCGTCATTACCCTTAACGTCGAATGCACCGATGGCAGTCTTGTTCTCATTAAGCTCGTCCTGAGTCTTCATCTCCTCTTCTGGTTTAACCTCGTCGTCCTTCTTGATTACAGGAGGTGTAAACGCGATAGAAGATTTAACCTTCTCAACTTTCTGCACTTCAATCTTAGGAACCTCAGTTTTCTTTTCAACCTTAGCCTGCTTCTTCTGCTCGAGGAGTGAAGCCTCCATCTCAGCCTCGAAGCGTGCCTTCTGAGTTTCCTGATATGAATTATATGCTGCTAAGCCTATGTATGCAACTACTGCCACAGCGGCAACGAATAACATTGATATTACGTTACGCTTGCCAGTACCTCTACGCAATTGGTAAGCACCATAGGCCTGATTACGACCGGCAAAGACAAGGTCGGCCCAATCATTTGAAATAAGATCTATTTTTGACATAGTCGGATATTTCTTTTATGGATTATTACTCGTTTTGACTTAGATATTACTTAATGCCAGCTGCATTGAGAAGAAGTTGGTCATCTTCGTTAATCTGGTCAATAACGTACTTACCGATTGCACAAATTTGCATTTCATCAAGAGCGTCTACAAGGTTCTTGTATGACGCAGTGTCCATTGCTTTGATGATGATAGTCAGAGGAGGAACCTTACCTGTCTCAAGCTCACCCTTCTTGATTTTCTCCAAACGAGCGTTGTAGATAGAGTCTGTCATAGTCTTATCCTTAGCTCTTTCAGCGTCAAGAAGTGCTTTTGAAGCCTTGATGTTCTTTACAGGTGTGTAACCTTCTTCTGTCTTGTGGTTGATGAGGACGTCACGGATACCTTCAGCACCCCATGTTGACTTCTTTACACATGTAGGATCTTCGTAATTAGGAATACCCTTAACGTAGTAAATAGCGTCGTTACCAGCAAGATAGAGAGTAATAGTCTGTGACTCCTTAGTAGCGCCACGGTCCTGCTCCTGTACATTCTTATCGTTACTTGGCATCGTCAGCTGCATAGACTGAGGCTTGCTCAGCGATGTACACAGCATGAAGAAAGTGATAAGAAGCATCATCATATCCACCATCGGGGTGAAGTCGACACGAGTATCGGCTTTTTTCTGTCTAGTGCCTTTTTTCTTTGCCATAATTATTCACCCTCCTTCTTTAACGATGTTATAAGATAGTAACGGTTCTCACTCATGTCCTGAAGTTCAGACATCATCTTCTTCACAACTTTGTATGGAGTAGCGGCATCAGCCTTGATTGCAACCTTCATGTCAGATCCGAAAGAAGCGTCGCGAGCTGCCTTTACCCAAAGCTGGAATTCACTCATGCCTCCGTTGATACTGTCTGTAGGGATACCCATAGACATCTGCTTGTTGTTGATTTCAGATGCTTCAAGCTTGAGTACGTTAGACATTTCATCAACAGGTGCTCCGAAAGATGCGAGGGCAACGAAATTCTTCTCCTGAAGTGGAACAAGGTTAAGATTAGGATAATTTGCCTTGAAATTGTTAAGCATTTCCTGCATGTATCCTGGCTTGTCCAATCCGATGAAGATTTTGCCTTCTTTGTCTACTAATATTTGTAGAACTTCAGTCTCTGGAACTTTGATCTCCGAAACAGATCCTGGCGTATTGACCTTCACAGCCTCGTTCTTCACGAATGTAGATGTAAGCATGAAGAATGTGAGGAGGAGGACCATGACGTCAGACATCGGAGTCATATCGATCCAGGTGTCGGCTTTTTTAATTTTTACTTTACCCATAGCGATAATAGTATTAAAGGGTTAGTAAAAAGATTAAGCCTCTTCTGTGTGGTTAGCCTCGTATGTCTTAGCAATTGTGTAACCAACCTCGTCAAGAGCGTAAGTAAGCTTATCGATCTTGTTTGAGTAGAAGTTATAAGCGATAACAGCAACCCAAGATGTCAAGATACCAGATGCTGTGTTAACGAGGGCCTCAGAGATACCTGTAGAGAGCTCGAGAGAGTCACCACCACCACCTGCTGCGAGGGCTGCGAATGACTTGATCATACCTACTACAGTACCGAAGAGAGCTGTAAGAGTACCAAGAGTTACGAGAGTAGCGATGATTGGCATGTTCATCTGAAGAGTTGGCATTTCGAGCTGAACTGCCTCTTCGTGAGCCTGCTGAATCTTAGCAACCTTCTGCTCTTTCTTAAGACCTGCTGCACCTTCCATCTCAGCGTAAGCCTTGAGAGAAGCTGTAACAACGTTACCTACAACACCCTGCTGCTTGTCGCAAAGCTGCTGAGCCTTAGCGAAGTCGCCAGCTGTAACTGCAGCCTTGATATCGCGAACGAAACGGCCGAGCTTACCCTTACCGTTAGCTGTGCTGAGAGCGAGAGCACGCTCAACAGAGAGAGCGATAACAGTGAAGAGGAGAGTGATAATAACAGGAACGACCATACCACCTTTGTAGATAGTACCGAGGAGGTTACCTGGAAGTGGATGACCGCTGTTGTCGCCACCCTGGAAGTTAGATGGGTTACCGAGCACGTACTCGAAGAATGCTACACCTGCGATACCGCAGATTACGATAATCCAAATTGCGTTACGAACACCCTGGAAGCCCTGCTTTTTCTTTGCTGGGGCTGGTTTCTGTGAATTTGCCATAATGTTTTTTTAGATTTAGTTATTAAAAAATTAAAATAATAATAATCTCGTTTTGTGGTTAAAAGACAAGCCGAAGAAAATCAGATGTCTATATGTTTATCTTCTCCTGACTATAAGGCGCTTTTCGTGGTTTCACACGCAAAGATAAGTAATTTTGCCGAATAATAGGTGCTATTAATGTTTTTTAACCTTGAATTTGTGTAAATTTATTTATTTTGGTTGCATTTCAACTGAGAAGCGCCAATGCTTCTTTTATACGTCGCATAGCCTCGCATATATTTTCGTCGCTTGTAGCATAGCTCATTCTGAAGCACTCTGGCGAACCGAAGGCGTCGCCTGCAACAGTAGCAACATGTGCATGTTCAAGGATGAAAAGAGCAAGGTCAGTAGATGTATTTATCTTCTGTCCGTTGTATTCTTTTCCGAAGAAAGAAGAACATTTAGGGAAGAGGTAGAATGCTCCCTGAGGGTTGTTAACTTCGAGACCAGGAATTTCCTTTGCCAGTTCGACAATGAGGTTCTTGCGTCTTTCGAATGCCACTCTCATGTCCTCTACACACTGCTGGTCGCCAGCAAAAGCTGCCTCGGCTGCTTTCTGTGAAACAGAGCAAGGTCCAGAAGTGTATTGTCCCTGCAGTTTGTTGCATCCTTTGACAATCCATTCAGGAGCGGCGATGAAGCCAATTCTCCATCCTGTCATAGCATAAGCTTTTGAAACACCGTTGATAATTACCACACGGTCCTTTATGTCGTCAAACATTGCCATTGATGCATGTTCGCCGATATAGTTGATGTGCTCGTATATTTCGTCAGCTATAACAATTACGTTCTCATGCTTGAGCAGCACGTTCTTCAGCGCCTCAAGTTCATCCTTGCTGTATACAGAACCTGTTGGGTTAGAAGGTGAGCAGAGAATGATTGCGCGTGTTTTCGGAGTTATAGCCTGCTCGAGCTGCTCTGGTGTGATCTTGAAGTCCTGCTCAATTGGCGCATCAATATATACAGGCGTGCCTTCTGCGAGCAATACCATCTGCGGATAGCTCACCCAGTATGGAGCAGGGATGATCACTTCGTCTCCAGCATTCACAATAGCCATGATGGCATTGCAGACAGACTGCTTAGCTCCGTTTGAGCATAGAATCTGACTTGGCGCATAGTCCAAGCCATTTTCGTTCTTCAGTTTGTCAACAATTGCTTTCTTCAGTTCTGGATATCCTGGCACAGGGCTGTATCTGCTCCAGTTCTCTTCAACAGCTTTTATTGCGGCTTTTTTGATATGGTCAGGAGTATTAAAATCTGGTTCTCCTACACTAAGATTTATTACGTCGATGCCTTGGGCTTTCATTTCAGAACTCTTCTGTGACATAGCCAGTGTTGCTGACGGTGACAGGCGGTTCAATCGGTCAGATAGATTATACATATTAGTTATATTTTGTATGTTCCGTGCAAAATTACTTAATTTTATTGATTTTTCCGAATAAATGAATCAATATTTTCTTTCTTAAC
>JAFPAS010000012.1 GCA_017424205.1 Prevotella sp.
GTCCTCCTCAGGAGTGTGTATTGGCTGGAATGAATCTTTACCGTAATGAGCATAATGACCAGATGTAACATAAAGATTCTTTGAACCGATGTGTGGAGTAATCACCTCATTATAACCATAGTTCTTCTGTATCTTTCTGAGCATCTCCTGCAGACGTATACGCAAGTCTGTGCCTTTTGGCAACCATATAGGCAAGCCCTTGCCTACTCTCTCAGAGAACATGAAGAGTTCCATTTCCTTTCCAATCTTTCGATGGTCACGTTTCTTTGCCTCTTCGAGCATAACGAGATATTCGTCGAGCATCTTCTTCTTTGGGAAAGAAATACCGTACAGACGCTGCATCTGGTCTTTTGTAGCATCTCCTCTCCAGAATGCTCCAGCAATTGCCGTTAGTTTAACAGCCTTAATAATACCAGTAGAGACAATGTGCGGACCTTTACAGAGGTCAGTAAAGTTGCCCTGAGTATAAGTTGTAATAGAGCCATCTTCCAAGTCCTGTTCAATGTGCTCGCATTTGTATGTCTGTCCGGCTTCAGAGAATTCGCGAAGACAGTCAGCCTTAGAAATTTCCTTTCTAACAACAGGTTCATCCTTTCTTGCCAATTCGAGCATTTTGTCTTCAATTTTCTTGAAGTCACCTTCCTTAATCATCTCGCCATTTGGCAACATGACATCATAGAAGAAACCATTCTCTACTGCAGGTCCGAAACCGAACTGAATGCCAGGATAGAGCTCCTGAAGTGCCTCTGCCAAGAGGTGTGCACTTGTATGCCAGAAACTGTGCTTGCCCTGTTCGTCTTCAAATTTGTGAAGTGCGATGCGTGCGTCATTTGTAATCGGGCGATTAATCTCGATTGTTTCACCATTAACGCTACAAGAGATAATGTTACGTGCTAAAGCTGGCGATATACTTTCAGCAATCTGAAATCCAGTTACGCCACTTTCATACTCACGGATACTTCCGTCTGGGAATGTAATTTTAATCATTTATTTAATTCATTTATTCACACATCATACAAACGACATGTGATGTTAGTAATGTAAACTTTATTGCAAATTTATATATAAGAAAAATATAAATAATTCACTCTATCAATTTTTATGCAAAAGTAGTGCTTTTATTTAATTCTTCCAAGCAAATATTTATTTTTTTTCGCTATTAAATTTCTTCATCACGCTGTATGCACTATACAGTCCGAGTTCTCCTGCCTTGCTTAGGTCGTTCATTCCTTCTGGTCTTCTGTCTGAGAAAATATAGCACAACCCTCTGTTGAAGTAAGCCTCAGGCATAAGAGGATCAAGGCTGACTGCCTGTGTGAGATCTTTTATAGCATCGGCATAATCGCCTTGTTTTGCCAGCAACGTTCCCCGAGTATAATAGAGCACAGCATTCTGCGGGTCGTTATTAATCTGCGAAGTCACATCAGCAAGAGAGGTGCTTCCCGCCATGCGTTTTGTATTGCTTTCGGTCATTGCGTCTGCATAGTTCTGCAACATGCTTTGCCCGTTTTCTGCATCAAATCCAGTAATAGGGAACTCAGGCAGGAAATCGATATTAACTCTTCTGTTCTGTACTTTCCCTCTGTACTTGCTTTGGTATTCACGTTCGTTCTGATTATCGTCAGCAATGACCAGCTGGTTATATTTATTCGGGTCGATGTCGCTTCTTCGTCTCACTTCCTGGAGCTTAGACTTGGTCCATCGAGGCTGAATGCCAAGGTGCTTATCCATTTGTGCCTTAAGGATTCTGAACTCATCGAGTTCTGCCTTATTCGTTTCGCCTAAGCGTCTGTAACATGATGCTCTGCGTGAGAGTCCGACCCAAAAGTTTGGAAACTGCTTTATGATTTTAGAGTAGTCGGCAATAGCCGCTCTTAGGTCGCCTGTCTGGTCGAGGAGTACGGCACGATTAAACATGGCCATAATATTGTCTGGTTCAATTTTCAGAACATAATTGAAGTCTTCAATAGCTCTGTTATCATCACCCACCTGCTGTCTCAGCAGTCCTCGGTTGTAATGTGCAAGGAAGTTGTTCGGGTCAATATCGAGTGCTGTATCATAGTCAGACATTGCCCCTCTAAGATTATTAATATTACATCGTGCTAAGGCTCTGCTCACATAGTTATTGACAGAATGCGGCTTCAGTCGCAATGCTTTAGAGAGCAGCGAATCTGCCTCCTTGTATAATTTCCTCGACAATGAGATATTTGCCCGTTCAGACCACGACTCAGCATTATAGGGATTAATCTCAATGCTTTTATCTAACCACGCTATTGCGTTAGCAGTATCTTGCTGTGAGATATAAACAATTGCTTTTGCGTTATATGCGTTAGACATTTTGCTCCATTTTCCTATAATGGTATCCAGCTCGCATATAGCCGCATCATATTCTTTGTTTTCTATTCTGCATACAGCCCTGTTATACCAATAATCCTGGTTATCAGGACTTAGTTTGATAGCCTTGGCATAATCAGCAATTGCGTCAGCATATTTCTTTTGACGTATTCTGCTTATTCCTCTCAAGTCATACAATTCTGGAATATAAGGATTAAGCTTAATAGCCTCAGTAGCATCAGATTCTGCACCTCCATAATCGTCGAGATAGAACTTTGATACCGCTCTCAACTGCCAC
>JAFPAS010000158.1 GCA_017424205.1 Prevotella sp.
AGACATATATGACAGTATAGTGGACATTCTAAAATTCATGGATTTAGGTGTTTACTTATTCTAGTATTTATGTTTCAATCACTTTTATTTTTCTTTCGTTGGTATTTAGTCAAGTTTCATCAGTCACATAGCCCGCTACGTTCCCTCTTCAAATTACAGAAGCACACACGAAAGAAAAAGAAAAACATTTCATCATATTTTCATACTATCCCTATATTTAATCACCCAATCATATAAAAGCAATGCTCCTCCTGCAAAAAAATTGCAAGAGGAGCATTGGCGTCTTTACAGAAGTATTTACGTCTTAAGCCCGATCAGTTATTGGATAACTCCAGCACCATTTCCTACTACGGCAGGCACTTCATTTACAGGTATGGCGCAATAGCGATATGGCATGACAACGTCATTAAGATTTGCTGGCTGCTTAAATTTCTCCGTATAATGATTGTCTTTCAATACATATGCCTTAGCATCGTTTGCCTTGAAGATTTTCTCTACACCCTTATCAAAATAACAGCCCTCTACAAGCACTTCTGAAAGATGGCGCGGATTAACTGCAGCCACATTTCCCTGACATGTATAGAAGTTGTTCAGGACATGCACTGTACCGAAACGCACCATAGGCATTCGCTGGTCACAGCCTTCATCCCAATGACAGTAGGCATAAGTGACATTGAGATTGTCAACACCATTGAACATCTCCCTGTCGCTTGAACCAACCAGACTCGTATTTGCATGGATATATGTGCGGTCGGTATATCTGAATCTGCACCATGATATTGTGACAAAGTCGGCATATCCGTTGATATCAAGACATCCGTCCATGCCATCTATCATTTCGCAATGGTCTACCCAGATATTGCGGCTATGATGAGTAATAGTGAGCAAGTCGCTACCTCCCACATCAATAGCACCAGGGCCGACGAATGTTATATTGCGCAGGATAATGTTTTCAGAACGCGAGATAGACATTGTACCAGCATTGCGATAATTTTCCTTCGGGTCATGCAGTGTTTCCTGAAGTATTTTTCGTATCATGTATTCACGCTCCTCTTTCACCTTCTGGCCGTTAGGGAGAGTGAAGCGCTGCTTGGCAGCATCCGTTCCGTATGACAACACTTTGTTATCGTCCATGAGCTGACGAATCTCTGGCGACACATAGAACTGCGTGCATATACGCGCGTTGTTTCTTCCTATGATAGTCTTATTTCTGACGCTATCAATCTTTATCTGCTTGTCGACAAGAAAATCTCCAGCAGCTCCATCGAGTATAACGATATCATGTGCTACTATCGCCTTGGTGATGGCATGGCGCATATTCTTGCCGTTGCTCTTAAGCACGGCAACCTTCTTTCCATCTATCACATCTGGCATGTTGATATCATATATGCCTCCTCCTGTAACGGCATATTTATCACCATCAGTCATAGATGTGCTGCATGCCCATCCGAATGGAGCCTGCATGTCATATTTGGTTTGTGCAGACACCTTAAATGAAAAGGCAACCGCAATTAACAGGAAAAGAACCTTAATACAATAATGATGTTGCATAATCGTTGGTTTGATGACTTTTATAAAGGATTTACATTGCAAAAGTACAAAAAACAATTAATATAGAGTGAGATTATAGTTTTTTTTTCGTTAATTTGAATAAAATAAAGTAATTTTGCATGTAGGACAACATAGTTGCACCGCAATTATCACAATATTTGATTTGCACGGTCATAGCTATAGATCTGTATTTCCAGAAAATATAAACATCACTTAACCACAATGCAGAAACATCTATTAGACCTACGTGTTAAAAGCGTAGAGCATATCAATGAGAAATATGTTCTCATGCGTCTGACTGACGACATGCCGCTGCCAGAAATGCTGCCGGGTCAGTTTGTAGAAATCAAAGTCAATAATAGTCCGGCCACATTCCTGCGCCGTCCGATATCAATACATAACGTTGACAAAGCCAACAACGAGCTATGGCTGCTCATTGCAGCTATTGGCGAAGGCACAAAGCATCTGGCAAATATGGCTCCAGGCGAGACACTCAACGTATTGCTGCCGCTCGGCAATAGCTTTGCTCTTGGCAGCAAGAAGACACTGCTTGTTGGCGGAGGTGTGGGCGTAGCTCCTCTGCTCTACGCAGGAAAAGTCATAAAGGAAAACGGCGGCGAACCTATATTTCTGCTTGGCGCACGCAAGGCTGCGGATTTGTTAGAACTTGACAGGTTTAGCGAAGTGGGACGTGTGTTCGTAACTACAGAAGATGGCAGCGAAGGCGAAAAGGGATTCGTCACAAACCACTCTATATGGGACAGCGAACACTTCGATCAGATATCTGTCTGCGGACCAAAGCCTATGATGATGGCTGTGGCAAAGATGGCAAGAGAACGCGAGACTCCATGTGAGGTGTCGCTCGAAAACATGATGGCCTGCGGCCTTGGTGCATGTCTCTGCTGCGTAGAAGATACTAACGAGGGCAATGTATGCGTATGCAAAGAAGGTCCTGTGTTTGATATTGACAGACTAAAATGGTAATAACAATATGGCTAAGATAAACGTTAATATAGGTGAGCTGGAATTGAAGAATCCAGTTATGACTGCAAGCGGTACATTCGGCTACGGACTGGAATATGCAGATATCGTGCCTCTGAATGAAATTGGAGGAATCATCGTAAAGGGTACAACGCTGAAACCACGTCAGGGAAACAGCTATCC
>JAFPAS010000159.1 GCA_017424205.1 Prevotella sp.
TAATGCCGTTCTGCGACTGGCAACATATTAGAGAAGGCGAATCGCTGATATGGTCCGAACCGAAGGAGCCACCGTTCAGTGAGCTTGCTGTCATACCGCTTGACTACAGAAAGAATGGTCTGCTGAACACAATCTATGAGAATTACTACTGGCATGAGTATTTGCAGTATGCTGTAGACAACATGAATCTGCTATATGTCGGCATGACACGTGCGAAGCAGAATCTGTATGTCATTACGCAGAGCGGACAGAATGATGACCGGCGCGGCTGGCTCTTCGGACGTATTATAGAGAATGTGGCGAAGGATTTGCAGGCAGAATATATCGACAACGTGATGAGATTCGGTATGCCGCCAGAAGATGTTGTCTGTGAAAATGCAACACAAGAGGAAGCTTATGCTGAAGGCGGCATAGGTGAGGATAATGTCTTTGATGTGAAAAGCGAGAATATCTATCCTCAGATGGTAATTAACCGACGTCCTCCGCTCTTTGTTGAGAGCACTCAGAGTCGAGAGTTTGCTATGTCAGAGGAGAGTGAGGAACATGATAAAGCCCAATATATAAAGTTAGGTACGTTGCTTCATCAGGTTTTGTCGGCTATCAACACAAAGGCTGATATAGACAAGGAGGTGATTCGGCTTGAGATGGATGGGCTGCTTGACGGTTGTGACATTACGCCTGCTGGTCTGCGTAGAGCTTTGCAGCGGTGTTTTACGAATGCCCATGCTTCTGAATGGTTCTCTGGCAGATGGAAGTTGTATAACGAATGCACCATTCTTTCGTATGATGCAGCAAGCGGAACGTGTTCAGCCTCGCGTCCTGACAGAGTCATGACTGATGGCACGACAACAATTGTCGTAGATTTTAAGCTCTATTCGCTTCGTCCTGAATATTTCGCTCAGGTGCGTAAGTATATGGCGTGTCTGCGTAAGATGGGACATCGCAATGTGAAGGGCTATCTATGGATGCTCATGTCAGACAGAATAGAGGAAGTGAAATGTGAAAACTGAAAACGCAAAGAGGAAACGAGTAGGCGAGTAGGCGAGTAGGCGAGTAGACAAGTAGACAAGTGGAAAGAGCAAAGTGCAAAGTGCAAAAAAAGAAATGAGAAAAGAGAAAGAAGAAATCTGCCATAACTCTTTCCCTTAAATATTAAAAACCATTGAATATTAGGAATATGAAGACATATATGCAACTTGTAGCGCAGGATTTAGTGCGACGGTTTGGTAACGATTTATCGCGTGTAGCTGTGATATTCCCAAATAAGCGTGCTTCACTTTTCCTCAATCAGGAGTTGGCAAGAGCCTATGCGCATGCTTGTGGTGCAGAGGATGTCGCACTGTGGAGCCCGGCGTATGTCACTATCAGCGATTTCTTCCGCCGACGTTCTACGCTGGTTGTTGCCGACCAGATATATCTTGTGTGTCGTCTTTATGATGTATATGTCAGATGTACAGGCAATAAGAGCGAAACGCTCGACCAGTTCTACAGTTGGGGAGTAGTTCTCTTGGCTGATTTTGATGATATTGATAAGAACATGGCGGATGCAAAGAAAGTCTTCCAGATTGTTGCAGACCTGCATGAGCTTGACAATATAGACTATCTTGACGACGAGCAGCGAGAGGCATTGAAGGAATTCTTCAGTTCTTTCACAGACAGCCATCCGTCGCAGGTGCGCGAGCGCTTCAGTCAGTTGTGGTGTAAACTGTATGATATATATACAGAATTCCGAAGCGCATTACGCCATGACGGGTTTGCCTACGAAGGAATGCTCTATCGTGATGTGGCAGAAATGGTCGATATAAATCCAGAGTATGATACATGTTGCTTTGTAGGGTTTAATATGCTGCAGAGTGTAGAGCAATGCATTTTTGACAAGCTGAAGGCTGCCGAGCCCACAGGAAGTCAGCCGCGCGCTTTGTTCTACTGGGATTACGACGACTACTATATGAAGCTTGGACAAGAAGCAGGATATTTCATCGGCACGTATCTGAAGCGTTATCCTGATGCTTTGGGCGCTGACAGCAAGAACTGTTATGCAGAATCAGAGAAGACGATAACGTATATCGATGCTACTACAGATGATATGCAGGCACGCTATGCGCATGACTGGCTTTTGACAGACAACCGATGGAAAGCGGGTGAGCATACAGCTATTGTGATGTGTGACGAGCGACTGCTCCAGACCGTGGTTAGCTCGCTGCCACAGGAGATAGACAAGGTTAATGTGACAACGGGATATCCGCTGAGTCAGACGGCTGCTGTCACGCTGATTTACGAATTGCTTGACATGCAGACCGAACGCAGGTATGACGGTGCACCGTTTTCACTGCGAAATGTCTGGAGGGTATTGCGCAATCCGTATATCCGCATATTGAGCGACAATGCCGCAGATGTGTATGACACGCTATATAAAAAAACATATTATTCAGCGTCAGAAGAGTATATGCCTGATGCTGAGCTTCGTATGGTGCTGCATGACATCAATGATACTGATAATGCCAGCCAACCGTACAATGTGCGGCTGATTCTTTGGCTTCAAGAAATACTGCACTGTGTGGCATTGCATAGGACAGTTCTGACCGACATAGAGCGTGAAGCACTCTTCAAGACGCATCAGGTACTGCAGCGGTTATATACGCTTTGCGAGAGCGGAGTGCTTGTAGTTGATTTACATACGCTTAGCCGTCTTATGCGACAGATCATCTCTACCACAACAATACCCTATCATGGAGAGCCTGTAGAAGGAGTGCAGGTGATGGGCGTGCTTGAAACACGATGCCTGGATTTCGACCATCTGCTTATACTCTCTTGCAACGAGGGCAATATGCCGAAGGGGGTCAACGACTCATCTTTCATACCGCACAGCATAAGAAAAGCATACGGACTGACAACAGTAGAGCATAAAGTTGGTATTTTCTCATATTATTTCTATCGTCTGATTCAGAGATGCCATGACATAACCATCACCTACAACTCTTCAACCGAAGGACTTCGTACTGGCGAAATGTCAAGATTCATGCAGCAGCTAAAGGTTGAGAGCCGATTCAGAGTGAAGCATGCCACACTGCAGACGCATGACGCTGTGATGATAGAAAAGCATTCTTCGGTAGAGAAAACAGAGAGCGTAATAAAGAGCATTCGGGAGAATATACTGACGAAATGTATCTCGCCTACATCCATAGCGCGTTATCTGCGATGTCCGTTGTCATATTACTACCAGTATGTGGCAGCACTTCGACCTGCAGAGGAGAATAATCCTGACGATATAGACAGCCGGATGTTTGGAAATATATTCCATAAGGCTGCGGAGAATATATACAAGGAAATTATGGACGCAGACAACTGCGTTCACAAACAGAGGATAGAGACAGCATTAAAGTCATCGTTGGAGATAGAAAAGGCTGTTGACGATGCTATCAGAGAAGAAGTATTCAAGATTGATGCCAGCAACAAACAGAATATAAAGTATAGCGGACTGCAGATTATTAATCGTCAGGTTGTCATACGCATGCTCAGAAATATGCTGTCATATGAAGCATGCCATGCTCCGTTCTGCATTCTCGGAAATGAGTTGAAGGTTGCTGCACCACTGCCTGTCACTATTGGCGAAGAGACGTTTAATATCACCGTAGGTGGATATATTGACCGGCTTGATATGGCGGAGCAGTGTGCTGCCAATCCGCCAAGATTCTCACGCATACGTGTCGTTGACTACAAAACAGGATGGAACGAACCAGGAAAGATGAAAAGCATTGAAGATATTTTCTCTCCAGAGAAGATTGCTGTACACTCTGACTACTATCTGCAGACTATGCTTTACAGCATCATCGTAAGCCGTTCTGCCGAATACAATCACAGCAGTCTGCCAGTGTCGCCTAATCTGCTGTATGTACAGAAAACTATGCATGAGGGATATACCCCGCAACTTGCAATAGACAACCAGATGGTAACAGATGTCGAGGAATATGCCGATGAGTTCTGTCAGCAGTTTGCAAAGCTCATAGCCGAAATCCTAAATCCTGATATTCCGTTTACACCGACTCCTGATACCCGACGCTGTGAATATTGTGACTTCAAAAAACTATGCAGAGGGGAATTCTGCGAGTAAGCGAGAGCAGAGGATGCTTGCATACTATGCCGAGCCGACGAACGTAGCAAGAGCAGAGTTATGCTGGCATAAACTATGCCTTGCAAGGAGGAGGAAGACAAAGTCAACCGGGAGCATAATCGGTAAATCCAATTCTGCGAGTAAGCGAGAGCAGAATCGGCAAATCCAAATGAGAAATGAGAAAGTTTAATGGTTAATGCTGTTTTCACCTGTCTACTCGTTTACTCGTTAACTATAAAATCTACTCGTTTACTCATTTAATGTTTAACTTCCGGAAGTTGAATAAAACATACAAAAAAAAGAATTATGATTATTGAAATAGACAGTGGCAGCGGATTCTGTTTTGGAGTGACCACCGCTATCAATCGTGCTGAAGCGCAGCTGGCAGAAGGCGGACAGCTATACTGCCTGGGCGATATCGTGCATAACGAAACAGAATGTGCGCGTCTGCGAAGCCTTGGTCTGACTACTATTTGCCATGAAGAACTGCGCCATCTGCATGACACAAGGGTGTTGCTGCGTGCTCACGGCGAACCGCCTCAGACTTATGCCATAGCAAAAGCCAATCGTGTTGAGATAATTGATGCCACATGTCCTGTGGTGCTTGCACTGCAGCGCCGCATTCGCCAGCAGTATACTGCCAGTCCTGATGCACAGATTGTTATCTTCGGCAAGAAAGGACATGCTGAAGTGCTTGGACTGGTAGGCCAGACTGACGGCAGGGCCATTGTGATAGAGCATTATGATGAACTGGCATCTGCCCCCATCGATTTCAGTAGAGATATTTACCTCTATTCGCAAACCACTAAATCGCTCTCTGAGTATCAGCAGATTATATCTTATTGCACGAAGCGTATGCAGCCGCAAAGCACATTTAGAAGCTTCGATACCATCTGCCGGCAGGTAGCTAACAGAATGGACAATATACGAGAGTTTGCCATGCGTCATCAGTTGGTTATATTCGTTGCTGGAAGAAAATCGAGCAACGGGAAAGTTCTATATGCCGAATGCCTGCGTGTCAATGCTAATACACATCATGTAGAGAATGCCTCAGAGATACAGTCTGCATGGCTAAACGGTATAAACTCCGTCGGCATATGCGGTGCCACCAGCACACCGAAATGGCTTATGGAGCAGTGCAGAGAGGTGATAGAGCAAGAGGAAAGAGCAAAGTTTATTGGTTAATGGTTAAAGCTTCGCTTTCAAACGTAATGATAAAGAAATATGGAATGGCTAAAGATAACCACATCGGCAGAAATGGTGCGTGTGCGCACTGACGAGATAATATACGTCTGTGCTGACGGCAATTATTCTGACCTCGTCCTGACAAACGGACGCAAGCGCAAGATGACATTTCAGCTGCATTTCTTCGAAGATGCCTTCAAGCAGTTGCACAACAATATGTTTGTGCGTGTAGGCCGCAGCCTGATAGTCAACAAACGCTATGTCTATGTGATAAACCTTAAAGAGCAACTGCTTGTCATGTCGGGGCAGCAACTCAATAGCGAGGTCAAGCAGCTGAAAGTCTCACGTGATGCCTTGAAACAGCTGATGGATTTGCTTATAAAAGAGAAAGGAGATAAAGATGAATAACGAACAACATAAAGAGCAGATAACCGAAAATCCGGTAATTGTCATCGAACGCGACGAGTCGCACTTTGATGCAGCACCTTCGCGCCCAAAACCTCATCGCAGGTGGATAAAATATGCCGTTGCTGCATTATGCATGTCCGCTGCAGCCCTCATTTCCGTAGCCTGCTTCAGGCTGTGGACATATTATTATGATTATGGCGTGTCAGTATCCGTCTCGCCAAGCGAGAATATAGCGAAGCTTCAGTCAGCGCCCCCAGCAGAGACGGCAGAAGTTGTGATGCATAGCGACAGCCTGTTAGGCGTGGCCTTAGATTTCTATGCCCTTCATGGCTTGCAGGGAGCAATAGAGTTTCAAGAGCCCGACACAGCCGATGTATCGGTCTATTTATATTGCCGTTCGGCAGACTTCACGGCAGACGGCCGCTATCTCGGTTCGCTCGTGGCAGATGGTCGCCCCTATCAGTCAGACACACACCGCCTAGGCTATATGGCCATGGCAAACGGCAATAATGTCATAGGCATATCACGATTCGAAACCGTCAGAGACCACACCATCAGCCATGGCGGCAGTTTCTTCCGCCAGTTTGTGCTTGTGAGCCATGGCGAGCTACCGTCGCAATTCCATCTTCATGGCAAGGTGGAGCGCTGCGCCATAGGCAGAATAGGCGAGCGGCTCTATTACGTTACGTCGCGCCATAAAGAGACACTCTGGAGTTTTGCCGATGCGCTGCGCGAATACGGCTTCACCGATGCCATATATATCACCGGAGGAACAGACTACTCCTATTATCGAGACCGACATGGCCGACGCCACGACATACACGATATAGCCCGTTATCCGCACCAGAAATGGCAGGGCATAACACCATGGCTGGTGTTCAGAAAAAGATAGCACTTTAGTAAAGGGAAGAAGAGAAATACTTCTTCCTTTTTTTTGTCTAAGTCAGAAATTATACCTTTTGTAGCATTAGGTTCTTCATTCTCACTTTCGTTTCCCATACAAAAAATATTTGAAATATGCAAGTCTTCGTAAAGTGCTGATATTCAGGTGATTTTGATATTTGGAATATTTTACATACCTTTGCACCGTCATTTCAGGCTTAACGCATCTCGTTAAGTATTTTGTTTAATCCTTAAATTTTTTTCGTATTATGAGCAAGATGAGAACCCGTTTAGAAGAAATCGTGTCTGTATGTAAACTGCTGCCAGCCTATGCTAAGGCTCTGACGGCTCTTGCCAAGGCGGTGTGTAATAGACGGAGAACACACGGATATTATGACGTGGATTTTATCAAGGTTGGCAAGAAATGGTATTGCAAGGTGCCGGGCTTCCCGCAGGAACTCTTTGAGCACACGATGATGGTATGTGGAGCGGCAAAGCTAATAGAGTATTACTCACAGGGCGACACGGAGGTTAGGGCGCATATAAAAGTGGCAAAGGCGTACGAGGAGAAATACTATTGTGGCATGGCATTAGTCAGAACGA
>JAFPAS010000160.1 GCA_017424205.1 Prevotella sp.
AGATGGGGTCATGTCGTTATACCAATGCATATACTGCACCGCTTCTTTCCACATGCCGCTGATGATGCGCGACGCCTCTTTTTTCATTCCGAGAAGTATGTAGCAGCCGGCAATGTCCATGCCGCCAGCATTATAGTTTGTAGGCACATTATATTCAGGCATCACCTTGTTCATGTACGCCAGAACTTTCTTGGCGCGAGCATCGTCGCCTTCGTTTATGAGATTCGCTGCGAGTGTTGCGAAGAGTCGTTTGTGTGTATAGCACATGCGCATGATTGTCTCGTCAAGGTAAAGACCTGGCTTGTCAAGTCCTCCGAACTTATACCGATTCATGATATTGTCATACACACGGTCAGTATCGAATCGGCGTGCGCCTTTTTCTGTTGTCGTGAACGGTGTGATTCTGTATACGAGTCCCTCCTGCACGAAGTTCTCGCCGAGATTCATATAGTTATTCTCATGCACTGTTGTAGCCACATAGAGCGGACGAGTCCAGTTAGCATTAGCAAGCATCTCGAGCAGCATAAGGTCGCCTTTGTACAGAGCGCGTTTGCCTGCAAGCGAGATAACCATCTTGTCTGGAATAGCGTCTGCTGCCATCAGCATGCCGCTTCGGCGCACAGCCTTCTTGTCGACAGTAAGATAGAGCGTATCAGTTGGTATGACATGGGTTCCCTCTGAGTCTTTACCCTCACGCACCCAGTATTTCAAGACATTCTTGAGTTCGAATGGGTCATCGCCATACGTCTTTCGTGCTTCGGCAGGATGAGTCTTATAGAACTCACGCAGGGCTTTCTCCAGCGAAGGCTCTACAGTGATATATTCGTTTGTTCCTGCGCAATAGTCGATTCTCGGCCATGTGATAGGCAGCGAAGGTGAATCGTATGCAGGGCGTACCATCTGGTCGATATACCAGTCGGTGGCAAGGTATGAGAGGTTACATACTCTTGCATCAGTGCCTACGCCCTCAACATCCTGATTATACCACAGAGGGAATGTATCATTGTCACCATTTGTAAAGATTACAGGCTTGCTATCCTCCTGCAGTGACAGCAGATAGTTCTGTCCGAAGTCACGGCACATATATCGTCCTGAACGATCATGGTCGTCCCATGTCTGTGACGCCATCTGTATTGGTACAAGCAGGCAGGCTATGCTCACGACAGCAGCGAGCGCAGCATTTGAGACCTTAAGCTTGCGTTCTATCAAATCAATGATGGCTGCAACACCCATGCCGCACCATATTGCAAAGGCATAGAATGAACCGGCATAGGCATAGTCGCGCTCACGTGGCTGTCCTGGTGTCTGATTGAGATAAATAACGATAGCAAGACCTGTCATGAAGAACAGGAAGAATACTACCCAGAACTGCTGTATGCCTTTCTGTCCGCGGAACGCCTGCCAGAAAAGTCCAAGAAGTCCGAGAAGCAACGGCAGACAGTAGAATACGTTGTGTCCCTTATTTTCTTTCAGAGAGTCTGGCAGCAGCGACTGGTCGCCGAGCATAGCATTGTCGATAAACGGAATGCCCGTAATCCAGTTGCCTTTCTCCAGTTCGCCGTGTCCCTGCAGGTCGTTCTGTCTGCCCGCAAAGTTCCACATGAAGTAGCGCCAGTACATGAAATTACACTGGTAAGACAGGAAGAACCTGATATTCTCAGCGAAGGTAGGCATCTTTACATCAATAATCTCTCCGCAGCGGTCATACTGCACTGTCTTGCCTTCGACACCGCCCATCCAGCTTTCGTAGCTTGACGCATGGTCTGAGCTATACATGCGCGGGAAGAACATATTCTGTGCATAGACATACTTATCCTTCGTGCGGACAACGAAATATCTGTCTGGCTCATCTTCCGAATGTTTCTCCACACGCTGATAAACCGGAGCACCGGTCTTCATCACAGGACGGCAGATGTTTCCTTCGGGTTTGAGATCGACCTGCGATGTATAAGCCTCACCATAGAATAACGGACGATAGCCATACTGGTCGCGGCTAAGATAGCTGCCAAGTGTGAATATGTCTTCTGGCGAGTTCTGGTCCATTGGAGGATTTGCTGCAGAACGGATTACGATGACGGCATAAGAAGAATAGCCTATCATGAGCATAAGCAGGCACAGAAGCATTGTGTTTTTTATGCGCGATGTTACGACAGCAACGCCCTGACGCTTTATCTTCAGCACAAACCATAACGCAACGAGCACTACCACGCCAATGGCTACTGCTGTCCATCCGAATCCAAAGAACGGAATGCCAAGCATGCCGATAGAGAGCGTAAAGGAGATATTCTCACGCATCACATTTGTGTGCTTGTAGCTCTCGTATATAGCCCACAGAACAGTTGATATGAGCAATACGATATAGACTATCAATCCTGTATTGAAAGGACAGTTGAGTGTGTTCACGAAGAATAGCTCAAACCATCCACCTACTGTGACAATGCCTGGTACGACACCGTAAAGCACGGCTGCCACAATTACAAACGACACTGCAAGTGCCATAAGCGACCCTTTAAGGTCTGCCTTAGGATTTTTTCTGTAATAATACACAAGCACAATGGCTGGTATGCAGAGGAGATTAAGCAAATGCACGCCTATTGACAGTCCTGTCATATACGCTATAAGCACAAGCCATCTGTCTGAATGTGGCTGATCTGCCTGGTCTTCCCATTTAAGTATAAGCCAGAATACAACTGCTGTAAACGCAGAAGAGTATGCATACACTTCGCCCTCTACTGCAGAATACCAGAATGTATCAGAAAACGTATAAATCAACGCACCCACAAGACCACTGGCCTCTATGGCTATCATCTTCGGCAGAGACATCGCCTCGCCATCGTTGAAGAAGATTCTGCGTGTAAGGTGGGTAATAGACCAGAAAAGGAACAGGATACATGTGGCAGAAAGGAGTGCCGACATGGTATTGACCATCATAGCTACCTGCGAAGGGTCGCTGGCAAACTGTGAGAAGATATTTGCCGTAAGCATGAAGAATGGAGCTCCTGGCGGATGGCCTACCTCAAGTTTCGCTCCGGTAGAGATAAATTCCGGGCAGTCCCAGAATGAGGCTGTCGGTTCAATTGTCGAACAATACACAAAGGCGGCAACGAAAAACGTGAGCCAGCCAAGCACATTGTCTACAAGACGAAAATGTTTCATGTTGATTCTATTATTAGTTTTTTATTTGTTGTTTTCTGATTTCTTGCACGTGTACGCGCACAATACTCAGCAAAATTACGTATTATCTGGTGAATATCAAAATATCACACAGCTTTTTACAATTTATTTGCACAAAAAGCATTAACTTTGCACTGAATTTCATCGCATGGCATAATAAACGGATATTTTACAGACATTAGTTATGCACATCTGCAAAAGGCTGAAACTGTGCCAGCCTGATGACTGTTATTTTTAATTATCATTAAAGGAAAATGACGAACAACACTCATACACCGCCAGTATGGATTAGCGCCATACCGCTCATAGCTCTGATTCTTATGCTTGCCGCCACACTGTCTATATATGGCAGTGACGCCCTTAGCGGCCCATCGCAGGTAGCTCTGCTCACATCTACAGCTATATGCGTAGTGCTAGGCATGGCTTTCTGTCATGTAAAATGGCACGAGATAGAAGAGCAGATAATAGAAAAAGTAAGAAATACTACTATCTCCATTTATATCCTGCTATGCATCGGCATGCTTTCTGGTGCATGGATGATTAGCGGCATTGTCCCGACACTGATATACTACGGCATACAAGCTATTCACCCTGCGGTGTTCCTTATATCCTCATGTATTATCTGTGCCGTCGTATCTGTCATGACAGGATCATCATGGACTACTGTAGCGACAATCGGACTGGCACTGCTGGGTATCGGGCGTGCACTCGGTTTTGAAGACGGCTGGACGGCTGGAGCTATAATCTCCGGCGCATACTTTGGCGACAAAATGTCACCGCTTAGCGATACAACTATACTCGCATCGTCGGTCAGCGGAACTCCATTATTTACACATATACGATACATGATGATAACAACCGGACCGACCATGTTCATCACTCTCGTAATATTCTCACTGGCAGGCATTTGGATGGGCAATAACTCAGCAACTGATACTGCCATCTATATTCACACGCTTGAAAACACATTCAATATAACACCATGGCTACTCTTTGTGCCTGTTATAACAGGTGTGCTAATATACAAAAAAGTGCCGTCATTGATTGTACTTTTTTCATCGACCATAATGGCGGTGATAATGGCGGTAATATACCAGCATGATATTCTGCTGCAGGTGGCAGGACTGGACAAAGGCGCTACCAGCTATAGCGTAGCAGACACATTCAGAGGA
>JAFPAS010000161.1 GCA_017424205.1 Prevotella sp.
GATGACTCTGATAGGTTATTTCGTTGGTGCGCATTTCGCCTCGTTTATTGCGGCTTATGGATATTGGGTAGCTTTTGCGCTGCTGCTCTTTGTGGGTGCAGAGATGATAAAAAATGCATTCTCAAAGGACGAAGCGAAGGCTGATGCTAACTATTCAGTAATACCGATGCTGCTGATGGCGGTAGCCACAAGCATCGATGCATTGGCTGTCGGGGTATCATTCGCTTTTATTGAGGTTGACATATGGCTCGCTGCCATTATTATAGGTGTAGTGACATTTGTCTTCTCTGCCGCAGGATTGAAAATAGGTAATATCTTTGGCAATCGGTATAACCGTTCTGCAGAACTTGTAGGAGGTATTATCCTAATCGCATTAGGCATTAAGATTCTACTTGAACAGCTGTGGGCATGATTCTCATTTTATTATCATTTACTTAAGTTTCGCATATTAAGAAGATATGAGAAGTTAAATGTAGATATGCTGCTTTTCTGCAGCGAAGATAAAGGATAAATTATAGATAACCATTGTTCTCTGCTATCTTCTATCTTCCTCTACTATCCTCTATTTTTTAGACAATCTTAAATATATTATAAAGACAAATGCAGCGACAGATTTTTATTCTTTTCTGTCGCTGCATTTAATTTTATCTATCCCAGCTTTTCTTCTTATCTTCCTCGGTAATAGGTCGTATCACACGGCATGGATTTCCAACGGCAACGGAATTGTCGGGAATGTCTTTCACAACAACTGAGCCGCCACCTATAACCACATTTGAGCCGATACTTACTCCGGGCATGACTTGTACGCCTGCACCAATCCATACGTTATCGCCCACACTGATAGGGTATGCGTATTCAAGTCCTTGGTTTCTTCGTTCGGCATCTATTGGATGCCCAGCGGTATGAAATCCGCAGTTCGGAGCAATAAAAACATTGTCACCGAATGTCACTTTCGCTCCGTCGAGTATCACGAGATTGTGATTAGCAAAGAAGTTCTCGCCAATCTCGATATTATATCCGTAGTCGCACCAGAAAGGAGCTACTATGCAGAAATTATTCTTTGTCTTCCCCAGCAATCTTTTCAGCAGTTTCTGCTGCTTTTCTACGTCGGAAGGACGTATGCCATTGTATTCGAAACAAAGGTCCTTTGCCTTATTCCGGTCATTGATAAGTTCTTTGTCATAGTTGGCGTCATACAGCATCTGACGTGCCATTTTTTCTTTTTCTGTCATTTCTGTGTTCTTGCAAGTGATATATTAATGGAGTGTTCTGAATAATAAAGGTACAGACAGGTATACCGATATTGTGTGGTATGCCTGTCTGCATTAATTTGTTTGGCTCTTTCTGCCAATCATTACATTCAAAAAATAACAGCCCCCCTATAAGCCGGGTTCTGTGCCTGTATGTAGTAACTGTATTGTCACACATTCAAGCGCTTGTCATTTATCTACTCCGTGCGTCACCACACGGCTCTAGCGTTCTACCCTCTGCCTCGGACGGGCAACCCTCGGACGGCAGTATACATGAACTTGCAGTTTCCAGGACGCACAGCTATCATGTTGCCATGATACTGGTGGGCTCTTACCCCGCCTTCTCACCCTTACCAGTTTCCTGGCGGTTATTTTCTTCTACGTTACCCAACCCTTGCGAGCTGCTACTATATTAGGTAGTGGAATGCCCTATACTGCCCGGACTTTCCTCTTTCATCATTTCTGATGCCAGCGACAAGCCAGGGAGCTGTTTGTTTTTTTATAGCTGACAAGAAGACAGATTTACACGTATACAACTGTTTACTCGTTATTACGCTTGATTTTGCTTTTAAGTAGCTACATACAACTCGTTTACTCGTCTACTTGTCTACTCGTCAACTTGTCAACTAAGCAAACAACTCGTTTACTTGTTAACTATCAACTTGTTTACTTGTCTACTCGTTTACTCGTCAACTCGTTTACTCTGTCATAACACCCTGTACGTAAAGGCGAGTCATCTGAGGTGAGCCGTTAGTACGGACAGTGATGCTTTTCTTGAATTTTCCTGGGAAGTTTGACGTTCCGTTATATTCTATTTTCAGTTCGCCTTTCTCGCCAGGTTTGATTGGCTCTTTTGTGAATTTTGGTACGGTGCATCCGCAGCTTGCCATTGCCTGATTGATGACTAATGGTTTGTCTCCGACATTCGTTATGATGAATGTGCATACTTGCACACCTGCCTCGCGTGAGAATGTTCCGAAGTCGTGAGTCAGTTTGTCCACTTGCATCTTTGCCTGTGCCGATGCGTTAATGCTCATAGTGAGCATAATAAACAGGGCGAAGAATATTCTTTTCATAATGCAATGATATTTAGTACGTCAGATTTCTTCCTTCGTTTATTTGCCAACGTTAAGGATTATCCTAAATATTTCATGAGAATCTTTGCATTGCCGCTCTCACGCAGTTTTGCGATAGATTTCTCACGTATCTGTCTTACGCGTTCACGAGTAAGTCCGAGCTGGTCGCCGATTTCCTCAAGACCCTTTTCGTGACATCCGATGCCGTAGCACTCGCGTATGATAGTTATCTCGCGCTCCTTCAGAACCTTTGACAGCACGTTGTTGAGTTCCAGTGCCATTGATTCATGGTCAACCTGTCGGTCAGTACGTGAGTCGTCGCCAGAAGCCATAACGTCGAGCATACAGTTGTCCTCGCCGTCCTGGAAAGGGGCGTCGATAGAGACATGATGTCCGTCAGCCATAAGGCTCTGTCCGATTTTCTCCTCGTCAATCTGAGTCATTTCAGCCAACTCAGATACAGAAGGATGGCGCTGGTTCTCCTGCTCGAAGCGGTTTATCTCATGATTGATTTTATTCAGCGAACCAACCTGATTGAGTGGCAGACGAACAATACGGCTTTGCTCAGCAATTGCCTGAAGTATAGATTGGCGTATCCACCATACGGCATACGAGATAAATTTGAAACCGCGTGTCTCATCGAATTTCTGCGCAGCTTTTATAAGTCCGATATTGCCTTCGTCGATAAGGTCAGTAAGGGTGAGACCTTGGTGCTGGTATTGTTTTGCTACAGAAACCACAAAGCGAAGATTTGCTGTCACAAGTTTCTCTTTTGCACGTTCGCCAGCAGGGCCGCCTTTTCTTATTTTCTGAGCTAGTTCAATCTCCTCGTCAATGGAAATAAGTGGGGCGCGGCCAATTTCTACAAGATACTTGTCAAGAGCCTCGCTCGAACGGTTTGTGATACTTTTTTGAATCTTTAGTTGTCTCATCTTACTATTTTAACCTTAATAAAATGTTAGTGTGTTTTAATACTGTAACGACATAAATCGTACAAAATTACTCATAATTTCAAAAAATATTATGCATTACAATGGATATTTAGATTAAATTAACAAATTATACCTGCCTGTTGCATTGCGTTTTTAATATGTTTCGGACGTGAAATGATAAAAAATAACATGTTTCGCTGTTGCAAAAACCATGCCTTGGGTTATATAAATCTTCTTCATTTCTGTCAAATAAAAGAAAAACATAAAATATTATGCTGCATGTTTAGTTTTGTCTCAAAAAAAAGTTGTATCTTTGCACCTATGAAAGAATTTGTTATATCAGAGACAAAGACAGAATGCGCGGTTCTTGTGGGACTTATCACTCCGCAGCAGAACGAGGCAAAGACAAAGGAATACCTTGATGAATTGGAATTTCTGGCAGATACAGCAGGTGCTGTGACTGTTAAGCGTTTTACTCAACGTGTGAACGGGCCATCGAGCGTGACATATGTCGGTTCGGGAAAGCTTGAGGAGATACGTGCATATATAGAAGACTGCGAGGAAAGAGCAGAACGCGGTGAGGTGTATTATCCCTCGCTGACGGGTGATGCTATAAGCCAGACGGATGGGATGGCTGGGTTCGGCCTTGCGCTGAATCCTGGAGAACCTGTGCCTTATCAGCCAGTTGGTATGGTTATTTTTGATGATGAACTTTCTGCAAAGCAGATGCGTAATATAGAGCAGGTGCTAAAGGTGAAGATCCTTGACCGTACCAGCCTTATCCTCGACATATTTGCAATGCGTGCGCAGACAGCTAACGCAAAGACCCAGGTAGAATTGGCGCAATACAGGTATATGTTGCCGCGTCTGCAACGTCTATGGACTCACCTTGAACGACAGGGTGGTGGCTCTGGTTCTGGTGGAGGAAAAGGCTCTGTAGGCCTGCGTGGTCCTGGTGAAACTCAGTTAGAGATGGACCGCCGTATCATTCTTAACCGTATGTCGCTGTTGAAGGAACGTCTGGCGGAAATTGACCGTCAAAAGACAACACAGCGTAAGAATCGTGGTCGTATGATACGTGTGGCGCTTGTTGGATATACCAATGTCGGCAAGTCGACCATCATGAATTTGCTTTCTAAGAGTGAAGTGTTTGCAGAGAATAAATTGTTTGCAACGCTTGACACGACGGTGCGCAAGGTTGTAATAGACAATCTGCCTTTCCTGCTTGCAGATACGGTTGGTTTTATACGTAAGCTCCCTACGGATCTTGTTGATTCGTTTAAGTCAACACTTGATGAGACACGCGAAGCAGATATATTGCTGCATATAGTTGATATTTCTCATCCTGACTTTGAAGATCAGATAAAGGTCGTTGAGAAAACACTTGGCGATCTTGGATGTGCTGACAAGCCGTCGATGATTGTATTTAATAAGATTGATGCTTACTCATGGGTTGAACATGAGGAGGATGACCTCACTCCGGTGAAGAAGAATGAGGTGCCGCTTGAGGATCTTAAGCGTACATGGATGGCTAAACTTGATGATAATTGCTTGTTCATCTCGGCTCTTAACAAAGAGAATATTGAGGAATTCAGACAGACGATATACAAAAAAGTGCGTGAACTTCATGTGCAGAAGTATCCGTACAACGACTTCCTGTATAACGATTATAGCGAGGGATGATTTTTAGTTGACAAGTTGTTGGTTAACGTCAACGATGACGATAATGGCGTTAGTGACGATAATAACGATTATAACCTCAAACCTCATAACTTTAAAACCTCAGATATGACATATCGTGAACTGACAGCGTCAGAGATACAAAACCTTGAGCGGCAAGGATGCCGATGTTCTGACTGGTCTTCTATAGAAGTGGCAGATGGCTTTTCGGCTCGTGACATACATCATGTGACGTTTGACGGACATGTGCGTATAGGTGCAAACTGCCGAATGGCCAATATTGGAATCCTGCGTACGACAGATGGAGCGACATATGGTGAGGGAATCACTATCAGCGTATTGAATGAGGGTGGTGATGGCAATCTTGTATTTTTCAGACATCTGACCTCGCAGCTTGCAGCGCTCATGGTGCGTAATTGCCACGATGATGCTTTCTGGCATAATATGTGTGAGATGATATACCGCGAAGTCAGTACAACTCGGCCATCATGCACTACAATAGGTGATGGTGTGACAATTGCTGATACAAGAGAGTTGACAAATGTCGTAGTGGGCAATGACTGTGAGATAACAGGAGCTGCCCGTCTTGTTGACTGTACGTTGCAGAGCACTTCAGAGGCGAGCATTCTGATATCGGATGGAGTGATTTGTGACAATTGTATAATACAGGCAGGTGCGTCAGTAACTGACTTTGCGAAGCTATATAATACATTTGTTGGTGAGGCTTGTCATATAGGACGTGGTTTTACGTCTGAGAATAGTGCTTTCTTCGCTAATTCTCATATGGATAATGGAGAGTCGTGTGCGGCATTGTGCGGCCCGTTTAGTGTCTCTCATCATAAGTCGACATTGTTGATAGGTGGCGAATATTCTTTCTTTAATGCTGGTTCAGGAACAAACTTCTCTAATCATGCATATAAGATGGGACCTATACATTGGGGTGTTTTGATGCGTGGCTCAAAAACAGCAAGCGGTTCACATATATTGTGGCCAGCTCAAATCGGTGCTTTCTCTATGGTTATGGGCAAAGTGCAAACGCATCCTGATGCACGAAAAATGCCGTTTTCATATCTTATAGCACAAGGCGACGCAACATTCCTCGTGCCAGGACGCAATGTTACGACTGTAGGTACATATCGTGATGTGGAGAAATGGGTGAAGCGCGACCGTCGTCCGCGAAATGGCAGAATGTCATTGGTGCAATATGATTGGCTTAACCCTCTTGTTGTGCAGCAATGTGTTGATGGTAAAAAAATGCTTGAACAGTTGCAGCGCGAGCAAGGTCAAAATGTTGCGTCTTATACGTATAACGGCGTGACGATACGCAATGCTTCGCTTCAGAAAGGTTTACGTTATTATTCGCTTCTCATAAGGCTTGCTATGCTTGAGGCGCTTGAACAGCATGAGGCATCGCTGCCGGCATCAACAGCGGGCGCTGGCATATGGACAGACCTTCTTGGAATGTTGGCACCAGAGTCAGAGATATCTGCACTTGTCAGCGAAATAAGCCAGGAGGAACTGAACGACATAAATGATGTGGCTGATGTACTGAAGGATATTCATAATGCCTATGCAGAGCATAAATGGGCATGGGCATATAGAGTTATGCAGGAACAATATAATATTGACAACATAACTGATATAGAACGCACCAATATGATAAATACTTTGACGTCTGCTCGCAATGAATGGTTAACTGCTATACGTTACGATGCAGAGAAGGAGTATCAGATGGGGGATGTAGATGAAGATATTCTGCATGATTTTATCGAAAAAATAACAACTAGTTAATATCTAGTCAAGAGGAATAAGATACTAATAAAATAAAACTAATAAAATATAATACAATTATGGCAAACCCTGAGTTTAAGTATGCGCCAATGTTTCAGCTTGGCGAGGATAAGACAGAGTATCGCCTGCTTTCAAAAGATGGCATCTCTGTAAGTGAGTTTGAAGGAACTCCAATATTGAAAGTATCAAAGGAAGCATTAGAGCTTCTTGCTACACAGGCATTCCATGACGTGAATTTTATGTTGCGTCGTGAGCACAATGAGAAAGTTGCTTCAATTTTACATGATCCAGCATCGTCTGACAACGATAAGTATGTTGCGTTGACTATGCTGCGCAATGCTGAAGTTGCGTGCAAGGGTCAGTTGCCTTTCTGCCAGGATACCGGTACTGCAATCATACATGCAGAGAAGGGACAGCAGGTATGGACAGGCTTTGAGGATGAAGAGCCATTGGCCAAGGGCGTGTACAATACATATACTAGCGACAATCTGCGTTATTCACAGAATGCTCCTCTTAATATGTATGATGAGGTAAACACACGTTGTAATCTTCCTGCACAGATTGATATTGAGGCAACACACGGTATGGAATACAAGTTCCTCTGTGTAGTTAAGGGTGGTGGTTCTGCTAATAAGACTTATCTCTATCAGGAGACAAAAGCGCGTATACAGAATCCAGGTACACTTGTTCCATTCCTTGTTGAGAAAATGAAGAGCCTTGGTACTGCTGCCTGCCCTCCATATCATATTGCAATTGTTGTAGGTGGAACATCAGCTGAGAAGAACTTGCTGACAGTGAAACTTGCATCGACAAAATATTATGACAGCCTTCCTACTTCGGGAGATGAGACAGGTCGTGCATTCCGTGATGTAGAACTTGAAGCTCAGCTGCTCGAGGAAACACGCAAGATTGGATTCGGAGCTCAGTTCGGTGGTACTGCTTATGCTCATGACATCCGTGTCGTGCGTCTGCCACGTCATGGTGCATCATGCCCAATCGGTCTTGGCGTTTCATGTTCTGCTGACCGTAATATCAAAGCGAAAATTAACAAGGATGGTATCTGGCTTGAGAAGATGGATGACAAACCATATGAATTGATACCAGAAGCTTTGCGTCAGGCAGGTGAAGGTGATGCTGTGAAGATTAATCTTGATCGTCCTATCTCTGAGGTTTGTGCTGAACTCTCAAAATATCCGGTGTCAACACGTGTACTGCTGAATGGTACAATCATTGTTGCTCGTGATATTGCACATGCTAAGATTAAAGCGCGCCTTGATGCAGGAGAGGGTATGCCGCAATATTTCAAGGATCATCCGGTTCTTTATGCAGGACCTGCTAAAACTCCACAGGGAATGCCTTGTGGATCTATGGGCCCAACTACAGCAGGACGTATGGATCCATATGTATATGAGTTCCAGGATAACGGTGGCTCGCTCGTAATGATTGCAAAAGGTAACCGTTCGCAGGTTGTTACTGAAGCATGCCGTGACCATAAGGGATTCTATCTTGGCTCAATCGGCGGACCTGCTGCAATTCTGTCAAGTTCGAATATCAAATCTATTGAGTGCGTTGAATATCCAGAACTTGGCATGGAAGCTATATGGAAGATACATGTAGAAGACTTCCCTGCGTTCATCCTTGTAGACGATAAGGGTAACGATTTCTTTAAGCAATTCTGATTAAACTAAAAAAGAAAGTCTGTAGGAAGAAAAATGAAGAAGAAGAAAGGGTTCACACAGCGCTCTATTTGTGGAGAACATTTCCTTATAGCAGAGGGGCTTGAAAACATTGATTTCAGTAATCTTATAGTCCTCAGCGAATCATCTGCATATTTGTGGGAATCAATAGCAGACGATGAGGAATTTTCTGCAGATACGCTTGTTGATAGGCTTTTATCAGAATATGACGTTGATCGTCATACTGCAGAGCATGACGTTTCAGAGTTGATAGAACTTATGTTACAGGTTGGAATCGCAGAGTGATATTAGGCTTCACGGTTGATTCCTATAAGCTTCTTTTATAGTTAAGAGAAAAAATAACAACGAGGTAACATTTTTTGTGCTACCTCGTTGTTGCTATATATAATTATATGATAATTAAGTGTTAATGGGCTTGTGTTGGTCGTGATAATAAAAGGCTGTTTCCTGAATGCCAGGAAACAGCCTTTTGCTTTGTTATTTGTTTTTGGGGGTGACAAACACTTTGTCTTGCGAAATATGTGAATGTTTTGATGTCTTATTCTCTCCCTTCGTCAACAATAGGGTATAGTTCTATCATCTCTCCGTTATGGCAGATACCGTCGCAAATAAGTTCTGCAACTTTTCTGCCCACAGTGTCTGCTGTGTGAAATCCTGGCAGTGACATGTTTCCATTGAGATCGGTAGTTGTTGGCCCTGGATGAATTGAGAATATCTCTATAGGCATTTTATCGTTGCTAAATTCCATAGCCATGATTTCTGTCATTGTGTTTTGTGCAGCCTTGCTTGCTACATATGCCAATGGATGCCAGTATGGGCTTACTTCTGTTGGTACGGTGATATTTACAATGCGTCCGTTGTTCTTCCCTATAATAGGAATAAGTGCTTTAGTAAGAGCATACGTGCCAAAGAAATTAACTTCCATTGTTTCTCTCAAATGGTGCATGCTTGTGGCATAGCTACGCTCTTCCATGTCGCCAGGTATTCCTGCATTGTTTATTAGTAGTGATACGTCATTATGCTCTGATGATATTACCTGCGCAGCTTTGTCAATGGAATTTAAGTCAGATAATTCTATGCATACCCATCCACAAACGTCAACACCTGCTGCCTGCAGTTCTTTTATTGCAATGTTTGCTCGCTGTTCGTCGCGTGCGCCTAATAAAATAGTCCATCCTGCTGTGCCAAGGTGTTTAGCTATTCCATATCCGATGCCTTTGTTTGCTCCAGTTATAAATGCTTTCTTCTTTGTTTCCATTTTCTTTAGATATTTATTGTTTGTTGCTTATTGCTGTCTTATTACCTCATTCAACACTGCTTGACGCTAAATGAGAGAAAATAAAAAAAAACGAGAAGGTAAAGAAAACTCTCTCGTCTTTTCGTGTGATCCGGTTGGGACTCGAACCCAAGACCCACAGCTTAGAAGGCTGTTGCTCTATCCAGCTGAGCTACCGGACCTACACGTTGTATTACATGATTTTGAAAAATCGACTGCAAAGTTAGTCATTTTTTTGCAAATAGATATCTGTCTCTGCTAATAATTACAATAAATTAACGTATTTGATGTATTTCTTTCGTGATAATTTTCTTTTATATAACTATTATTATATTAATGTATATAGACGCTTGGCAATCCTTTATTATGTCATGTTATATGTTTTTTTAGAGAATAGTAAAAAAAAGAGTGAAAAGATTTGGTTATTTCAAGAAAAAGCAGTACCTTTGCACTCGCTTTTGAGAGATACTCTCAATAAGTAAGACATACATGGTGCCCATAGTTCAGTCGGTTAGAGCGTCAGATTGTGGTTCTGAATGTCGTGAGTTCGAGTCTCACTGGGCACCCCTCTAATGTGAAGTCCTGCATAGTTGATATGCAGGACTTTTTTGTTGTGTTCTTGTAAGCATGTTCTGTATTATATAATATTTTCAACTATAGTTCGGGGAATCCCTCATAAGCTTCACAGTCGCAAGGTCAATTTGTCTTACAGATTAAGGAAAGTGAAAACTGAAAACGGAAAGTGAAATCTCTGTTTTTTCACTCGTCTTTTATCTTTGCTGCAGAAAAACGGCATATCTACCTGTAA
>JAFPAS010000162.1 GCA_017424205.1 Prevotella sp.
GAGGGCAGACTTGTCTGCACTATGCCGAGTCGTGATGAAAATCAAGCCGCTCCTGCGGATTAATTCAGGAACAGCGAGCGCAGAGGGCAGACTTGTCTGCACTATGCCGCTTCTCAGCGGCGAAGATAAAGGACGATACATTTTGAGAAGTTACAGAAAGATAGAGGACGATACTTGGGCAAACGGGTGTTCTACAACAAGACTATTGTCTTTTATCTCCCTCTATCTCCTTCTACCTTCTTCTACCTTCATCTACAAAGCAAGCGGAACTTAAATTAAAATAAAGAATAAAAATGTATTTTGAGGATTTAGACCTATCAGACAACATACTCGATGCGCTGTATGACATGCGCTTTGAGAAATGTACACCCATACAGGAACATACCATACCGCCAATACTCGAAGGGCGTGACGTGCTCGGAATTGCACAGACTGGTACAGGCAAGACTGCAGCTTACTTGCTCCCAATCCTCTCCCTGCTCGACGATGGATGCTACGGTTCTGGCAGTTACGGTGCATGTAATCGTCAGCCAGCTTTCAGCCGCGACCATATAAACTGCGTCATTATGTCACCTACACGAGAATTGGCGCAGCAGATAGACCAGGCCATGCAGGGCTTCGGATATTATCTTGACGATATCTCCAGCGTGCCTGTCTACGGCGGAAACGACGGCAACCGCTTCAGTCAGGAGCAGATTGCTATGCGTGCCGGAGCCGATATTCTCATAGCCACACCGGGCCGACTCATATCACACATGCAGCTGGGTAATCTTGACCTCTCCCGTTGCGCATTTTTTGTCCTTGATGAGGCCGATCGCATGCTTGATATGGGATTCTCTGACGATATCATGCTCATAGCCAAGCAGCTGCCTCAAACATGCCAGACAATTATGTTCTCAGCTACTATGCCCGATAAAATCGAACGGCTCGCACGCACGCTCCTCCACGACCATGTCGAGGTGAAACTGGCTGTGTCCAAACCTGCAGAGCGCATATGCCAGTCGGCATACATCTGTTACGAGAAACAGAAACTACGCATCATAGAGCATATCTTCACCGAAACTCCTCCGCAACGCGTTATACTTTTTGCTGGCAAGAAGACAACAGTCAAGGACATTGCTGCACGCCTCTCTGCTATGAAAATAAACTGTGGTGCCATGCATTCTGACCTTTCGCAAGCCGAGCGCGATGAGATAATGTTCCGGTTCAAGGCTGGACAGATTGACGTTCTTGTCGCCACAGATATTGTTTCTCGCGGAATAGACATAGACGATATACAGTTGGTTGTAAACTACGATGTGCCGCACGACGCAGAAGACTATGTCCATCGGGTAGGACGCACTGCACGAGCCAACAGCGATGGACGGGCCGTAACCCTTGTTGGCGAGCGTGAGCAGACAACCCTCGCTCTTATCGAACAATTTCTCGAGATTGACCTTCCTAAGCGGCAGGTGCCTTCAACCTTAGGCAGTACTCCTGATTACATACCAGTCCTACGCACAGAGGCGAAAAGAAAAACTGCTGCTGGCAGACATCGTAGTAAGGGCTCTGCTGAAAAGAAGAGAGCGAAACACACAGCACAGGGCGAAAGGACGCATAAAGCAAAATGTCATATAGCCACTGGGCAGACACGCAGCAGTAAGCACGCAAACAAACATAAGAGCAATAGTGCTGCCGCAGAGTAAAGCTATCTTTGTAATTCACATTTGATATTCAGAGTTGCGTAGAAAACAGAAACATACTACAGCAACTGATATAATAAGAGAGTGCTCAGAAACTACACGTTTGTTTATGTATAAGAGTGCCACATAGAATCTTGATAGTGATAAAACTTTAATATGTGGTAAGATGTTACATAAATATAACTAACTGATAATTAGAGATTGTTCTGTATTTTGTTTTAGTAATAATATATCTTCGGAATGGATAGGTTACACATAGGCAATAGGCACAGAAGATAATACAGTAATGGCAGAAGAATTATGTTGACGGTATACAAAGCATCGGCAGGTGCGGGCAAGACGTTCCGCCTGGCGCTGGAATATATTAAGCATGTTATAATTTCTCCCGAAAGATACAGGAGCACGCTGGCTGTGACATTCACAAACAAGGCGACGGAGGAAATGAAGACACGCATCATGGCTCAGCTGTATGGGTTGAGCCGTGGGCTGAAGAGTTCTGACCCGTATATGACGGTATTGCTTAAGGAGCTGGCGGAGCGTAATGCGGAGGCGCCATTTACGGACGAGGCACTGACGGAGGATTTTATACGTCGGCGTGCAACTGTGGCTCTCGGGAAGATTCTGCATGGATATCATGACTTCCGCATAGAGACGATAGACAGGTTCTTCCAGTCGGTACTGCGCAATCTGGCGAGAGAGATGGACCTTACTCCTAATCTGCGTGTGGAGATAGCTGAAAAAGAGATGGCCGGTGGGGCAGTAGACAGATGGATAGAGAGGCTTGGGGCAGACGATAAGGGCTTGCTGTGGATTCTGGAGTATATCCGCTCGAACATGGATAGTGAAGAGAAATGGGACGTGATAGACTCGGTGAAGAAATTCAGCATGGTATTGCTTGACGACGAGTATAAGGAGATACGTGACAGACTTGACGCATCGTTGTCGCTACTTAATGTCGGTAGCTATTCTAAGTCACTTCGTGAAATTGTGACGGAGGCTGATAGATGGATTAATGATGGTGCAGCTGCGCTGTATGCGCTTCATACTGAGCGAGGCTATATGACGGAGGATTTCCGCCAAGGTGGACGTGGAGTAGCAGGATTCATCTTGGCTATGCAGACGACGACAGCGACCAAGGTAACTATGAATACTTATGTCAGAAATGCGTGTGATGTGAACGATGTGGAGGCTGATGCATGGGTGACGAAAAAGGCGTCAGCAGCGCTGCGGGAGTTTTGCAAACGTGAACTGAAGCCTATGTTCTGTGAATATATAAAAGGTGTGGAAACGCGCATTCGACAGTCGCGGTCTGCGCTTACCACGCTCAGTCATCTTCCGAAGTTGCGTATGCTGCACGCCATAGAAACTGAGATGCGAAGGCACAACCGTGAGCAGAATCTTTTCTTGCTTTCTGACACACAGATGCTACTCGCAAAGATGATTGGCTCGAACGACGCCCCGTTTGTATTTGAGAAGATTGGCGCGCAGATTAAGAATATCATGATAGATGAATTTCAGGACACGAGCCTTATGCAATGGCGTAATTTCAAGGTGCTCCTGGATGACCGGATAGGGCAGGGTTACGACTGCATGATAGTGGGTGATGTAAAGCAGAGCATATACAGATGGAGGTCTGGCGACTGGCGTCTACTGAATAATATCAGTGAGGAATTTGGCGGAGATAGGGTGAAGAATATGTCGATGGTGAACAACTATCGTTCGGCAAGAAACGTGATAGCCTTCAATAATGCATTTTTCGAGCATGCTATAGCACATACGTCAGACAATCTGCGTGAAAAGGGCATAGACAGCACCGACCTGAAAAGGGCATATGAGTCGGTAAGGCAGTATCCTGGCGATAGAAATCCGGAAGGTGGATATGTGGAGGTGGCATTGATGCATAAGGACGACTATCAGATGCACACGCTCTGCTATGTGCGTGATGTTATTGCCCGACTGCTAAGGAAGGGAGAGAAAAGCATTGCGGTGCTTACGAGAAATAACAGCCAGATAGCCCAGATAGCGCAGTACTGCATGAAAGATTTTGCAGATTCTGACGAAGAATTTCTGCGCAGCGCACGCTTCATATCGCAGGAGGCATTTAGGCTTAGCGAGTCGCGTGCGGTCAATATCATTGTTGACGCTCTGAGAGCAGTTTGTAATGCTGATGACGAACTGACAAAGGCTCGGCTGTCTGTAAACTACCAAAGCTTAGTGCTTGGCAGACATGCGTCTCAGGCTGATATGATAGAGAATCGTATTTTGCCAGACGGAATTCATGATATGACGTCAGAATTTGAGAGGATGCCTCTTTACGAACTGTGCGAAAGGATATGTTGTCTGTTCGGACTGACGGAAATAGAGTCACAGCGTGCTTATCTGTGCAGTTTCTTCGACCATGTAGCATCTTTTTTGCAGAAGAATGGCGGTGGTGTGTCAGAGTTTATCAAACATTATGATGAGAGCATGCAGAAGGTATGTATAGAGAATACATCTGCTGATGGTATACGTCTGCTGACAATACATAAGAGCAAGGGCTTGGAGTTTGATAATGTCATAATGCCGTTCTGCGACTGGCAACATATTAGAGAAGGCGAATCGCTGATATGGTCCGAACCGAAGGAGCCACCGTTCAGTGAGCTTGCTGTCATACCGCTTGACTACAGAAAGAATGGTTTGCTGAACACAATCTATGAGAATCACTACTGGCATGAGTATTTGCAGTATGCTGTAGACAACATGAATCTGCTATATGTCGGCATGACACGTGCGAAGCAGAATCTGTATGTTATTACGCAGAGCGGACAGAATGATGA
>JAFPAS010000163.1 GCA_017424205.1 Prevotella sp.
CTGTCTGTATGAAGGTATATGTTTTCTGCATTGACAGAAATGGCTATGGCGGCAGAGTCAGCAATGAATTTCACTTTCAGCGTGTGATATCCAGGCTGCAGTGTCAGAGTTTCTGATGCCTCTTTTCCGTCGGCATATATTTTGTATTTTTTTGTTCCGCTGATGGTGAGCTGGGCGTCCTTTATGTATGACGATGCATGTATGCCGAATCCGACAGCGTTGAGCGTGCCTTTAGTGAGTTTCAGTGTGTTGCAGTTGGTGTCGGCGGCCTTGTCTATGGCATCAAGAGCCAGAGGAGTATCAAGCAGCATATCTGCAGAATATTTTTTCTGTGCGTTGTTTACGCTGTCAAGAACGACGGGGTCTTTCACAGTGAATGGTCCGATGTGTCGTACAGTTTTCACTTCTATTGTGTCGGCCATGATGCCGATGCTGCACATGATGGCGAGCAGCAATGTTAATTTCCTCATTAATGGTTAAGGTTTAAGGTTTAACGTTTAAGGGTTAATGGTTAAGGTTTAAAGGTTAAAGTCTTCGTCAACTAAACAAACAACTCGTTTTTTCGTTACACTCAAGGAACTCCTCGTCTACTTGTCTACTCGTCAACTAACACACCTCATTCCTTTTCGAGCAATTCTTTTGTAAGAATAGCTTCAAGCTTCTCTGCCGAAAGACGCAGATGGAATTCACCCTTCATTGCGACAGATATTCGTCCTGACTCCTCCGAGCAGATTATGGCGATGGCATCTGAGTCCTGTGATATTCCGAGTGCTGCCCGATGACGCAGCCCAAGCTCCTTAGGTATATTTCTGTCGTGTGCCACAGGGAGTATGCATCCGGCTGCACAGATGCGCTTTCGGCGTATCACCATAGCGCCGTCGTGGAGCGGAGAGTTCTTAAAGAATATGTTTTCTATGAGTCTCTGGTTTATATTCGCATCTATAGCATCGCCCGTAGCAATGATGTCGTCAAGCCGTACGCCACGCTCAAACACTATTAGCGCACCCACTTTCTGGCGCGCCATATTCATGCATGCCATTACGACGGGCATAATGCTTGTCTTATCGACATGCTCCAGCTGATTCTTCGACCCGAAGATTTTCAGTAGCGTAGCGAATCTCTGATGCGCTCCGAGCGAATACAGAAAACGTCTTATCTCGTCCTGGAAGAGTACAATGATGGCAAGGAAGCCCACCGACACCAGCTTGTCAAGAATGTTTCCGAGCAGACGCATCTCAAGCACCTGGCTCACAAACACCCAGACAACTATGAACACCATAATGCCAATGAAGACATTCAGCGAGCGCGACTCGCGCATGAGCTGGAATATGTAGTAGAGTAGCAATGCGACAAGTATTATGTCGACAATGTCTTTGGGTGATATCTCTATAAACACAGCTTTCTATATATATATGTTTGTAATTATTATTTTGACTTTTGCATGTTCAGCTTGTCAGGCTGATAGAGGATAGTAGACGATAATGGCTCTATATCATTTGTCTTTTATCTTCACTTTTCATTTAACAAGCGAAAAAAACTTTGACTATCGGTATCGCTCCAGCTGCATGTATATGCGTATCGTCTCGTGTGCCTGTCTCACATCATGCGCTCGCAGAATGGCCGCTCCCTGTTGCAAAGCTGCAAAATGCAGTGCTGTCGTACCGTTCAGAGCCTCTTCTGGCGTCAGACCAAGCAGCTGCCACACCATACGCTTACGCGACACGCCCACTAACAGAGGATAGTCAGGGAAGATTTCGGCTATTGTCTGCTGACCAGCCAGCAGTGCGTAATTCTGCTCTAAATCCTTTCCGAATCCGTAGCCAGGGTCAAGAATGACACTATTAATGCCATATGCTTGCAACAGCTTGCATTTCTCTTGAAAGACATTGATTGTTCTGGCAAGAGTGGGCTGAACAGACATCAGCACATAGACAGAGTTCAATCGTGCCGCCTCTGCCATTATACCACCATTGGCAGCCGCTCCACCTTCGCTCACATCATTGATAATCTCTACGCCAAACTCCTCAACGGCCATACGGGCCACTGCTGGACGGAAGGTGTCGACAGAAAGCATGATATCTTTATGCACGCTGCGCACCGCGGAAAGTGCCACACGCAACCGTCTCACTTCTTCCTCTTCGTCAGCCACTATCGCGCCAGGGCGTGTCGATACTCCTCCGATGTCAATAATTGCTGCGCCCTCGCTGAGCATACGCTCCGCCTTGCGAGATATCTCGCACTCTGTCTGACAGCGCGATTGGGCATAGAAAGAGTCGGGCGTGCAATTGAGTATAGCCATCACCTGCGGATGGGTTATAGTCCATCGCCGCTGATGAGTTTCTAATTCGTACAACATGAAGCATTATTTACTTTCGTGCAAAATTACATTTTTTTTGTGACAAATCATGATATTATTAGAAAATATTTCTTAATTTTGTAACGAAAAAACATGTCAGGGCTTCGCCAGACATAAAAATGAGTATGCACCAGCATGGCAGCCTTTGTGCGTTATATGCGTCGCAAAGGGTGCTGCCGCTATGCTGAGTATGCTTTCACACGCACGCAAAAACATCACTTACATCAGAACAGACTACACAACCCTACTCAGAATGACAATCACAGAACTATATCAGATATTCCGCAAGTATCCGGTTATCACCACAGACACACGTAACTGTCCACCAGACAGCATCTTCTTTGCCCTCAAAGGCGAGACGTTCAACGGAAACCGCTTTGCTCTACAGGCATTGGAAAAAGGATGCCGCTATGCAGTCGTCGACGAACTCGTCGGCTGCGACGAGGCTGACGAGCGTATCATAAAGACTGACGATGTGCTAACCACCTTGCAGCAGCTGGCACATCATCACCGCAAGCAACTCGGCACACGAATCATCGGCATAACAGGCACCAACGGCAAGACAACAACCAAGGAGCTTATTGCTGCTGTACTAGCAGAGAAATATAACGTGCTCTATACACAAGGTAATCTGAACAACCATATAGGCGTGCCAAAAACACTGCTCCAGCTGACGGCAGAACACGATATAGCTGTCATAGAGATGGGCGCAAATCATCCTGGCGAAATAAAGACTCTTGTCGATATCGTTGAAC
>JAFPAS010000164.1 GCA_017424205.1 Prevotella sp.
AAACTCAAGTTTCGGATGTTAAGAAGATAAAGGAAGATATGCCGCTTTCAGCGGCGAAGATAGAGGACGATACTTTGGCAAGCGGGTGTTCTGCATCAAAACTAATGTCATTTATCTCCTTCTATCTTCATCTACCTCCTTCTATCTTCATGTAACAAGACAAATGTCATCTACCTCCCTCTATCTACAAGGCAAGCGGAACTTGCGAAACTTAAATTAAAAAATACTATTATAGTTTGTAGTTACTTGCAGACATAAAGAAATTAATATGAAAGTCATAGAAGTTGTAGCTGCAATAATGCAGCGTGAGGGAGCATACTTTGCCACACAGCGAGGCTATGGTGAGTTTGAAGGCATGTGGGAGTTTCCGGGCGGTAAGATTGAACCTGGCGAGAGTCGTGAAGTTGCGCTCAAACGCGAAATACAAGAGGAACTAGGCATAGATATAACCATCGACAAATTTCTCTGCACAACAGACTATGACTATCCGTCGTTTCACCTAACAATGCACTGCTATCTATGCGGTATTGAGACTGGCGAGATAGAACTTCGAGAACATAAATCTGCTTGCTGGCTGACATCCGAAACACTGGATAGCGTGGAATGGTTGCCAGCCGATAAGGAGGTGGTTGAGATACTGACAAAGCACTATCCAAGCAATAAGGATAAGGATTTTCTCTAATTGGACTTTGCTCCATACCTTTATGCAGAATATTACAGACAGGAGTTTTACAGAATAAGTTTATAAAGATAGACTATGAAAAAGATTATAATAATCGATGGCGGTCCGCGTAAGAATATGAATACCGCACAGTTGCTGCAGAGATTTGCAGAGGGAGCGAAATCGGCTGGAAGCGATATTGAGGTTAAGACCATACGTCTCTATGACCTCGACTATAAGGGTTGCATGTCGTGCATGGCTTGCAAAGTGAAAGGCAAGGCATCAAATATCTGCCGCTTCAAGGATGCGCTTACTCCTCTTTTGGAGGAGATAGCGCAGGCTGACGGTCTTGCGCTCGGCTCGCCTATCTATTTCGGCGAGGTGACAGGACAGATGCGTGCCTTCCTAGAGCGTTTGGCATTCCCATGGCTATCGTACAATGACTACAGTCTGACTGCTCCTAAGCGTATGCCTGTGGTGCTGGTTGAAACCATGAATGGCCTGCCAGAGCGTAACAACAGCAACAGCTTCGGCACTATGGAATGGTGCATAACCACAGCACTTGGCGAGCCGCAACGCATCGTCGGCTACAACACTACTCAGGTGGCGAAATACGACAAGTATGAACTGGGCGGTTTCTCTGAAGAGGCAAAGCATGCTTGGCGCGATGCCCATTGGGAAGAGGACCTGCAAAAGGCTTTCGAAGCTGGACGTCAGATGGCTGAACTATAAAAGGGATATTACAATGAAAAACTTTGGACAAAAACCGTGGATGCTTCCACAACCGGTATTGATTATCGGAACATATAACAACGATGGTACTCCCAACGCCATGAATGCAGCATGGGGCGGACAATGGGACAGCAAGGAGATAATGATTAGCATGGGAGCGCATGCTACTACGGAGAATCTTGCACGCTGCAATGAGTTTACCGTGGCATTTGCCACTAAGGACACAATGGTGGCGTCAGACTTCGTAGGCATCGTCAGTGCGAAGAACGACCCAGAGAAGATGCAGAAGACAGGATGGACTGCCATCAAGGCTGAGAATGTGAATGCACCAGTATTCACTGATTTCCCGATGACAATGGAATGCCGTATCCTCCGAAAGATAGACGAGACGGAAGAGGGCTACTATATCGTAGCAGAGATCATTAATATCCTCGTCGATGAGGCTTACATCGGAGAAGACGGAAAGCCTGACGTGGAGAAGATGCAGCTCATCAGTTACGAACCTGTGCATCATGGATATCATGTCATAGGCGAACGTGTAGGCAATGCGTTCTCTGACGGTAAAACTTTAACGATTAAACGATAAAACAACGTCAACGATAACAATTAAACGAAGACAATAACGTTAATGTCCATGAATTAATCATGAATTTTACGGATAATTTGCGGTAATTCGCGTTAAAAGCTTTAAACGTTAAACTTAACTTTAACCATTAAACTTTAGCCATTAATGAAAGTACTACTTATAAACGGAAGTCCTCGCAAAGAGGGCAATACAGCCACGGCATTGGCAGAAGTGGCAAAGCAACTGACAAAAGAAGGTATTGAAAGCGAAATCGTATGGATTGGCAATAAACCCATACGTGGCTGTGCGGCTTGCGGGCAGTGTGCAGCTAAAGGCTTAGGACGTTGTGTGTTTGATGATGATATCTGCAATAAGATATCAGAGAAATTTGCAGAAGCAAATGCCCTTATTGTTGGTTCGCCCGTATATTACGGTCAACCTAACGGAGCATTGCTCTCTGTCATACAGCGTGCTTTCTATTCAAATGGCGCAAATATCTCGGGCAAGCCAGCTGCTTCCATTGCAGTGTGCCGCAGAGGTGGCGCTACCGCAGCATTCGAGAGTCTGAATATGCCATTCCAGATGATGAACATGCCGCTGGTGACATCACAATACTGGAATATCGTTTATGGCAGAACACCTGGCGAGGCGGCAATGGACAGAGAAGGAATGCAAACCATGCAAACTCTTGCCCGCAATATGGCTTGGCTGTTGAAGTCAACCAATGGTGAGAAAGCACCTGGCCGCCCTGCTGACGAAGCATGGGATGCTATGCACTTCATCAGATAGATATAACTGATGCACGCATGAATAGTATACTCTTATATTATATAATCGGAGTCAATGTCATCGCCTTCATGGTGTATGGCATTGAAAAACTGAAGGCCAGAAAGGGGAAATGGCGCATCTCTGAATACACTCTGCTCCTGCTTGCCGTCGCTGGCGGAAGCATTGGAAGCTATACACCGTGCCCAAGACGGCATTTCAATAAATCTCCCTGGCGACCTCATCTCAGAAGACCTTCGTGAATGTCTGCTCCACCTTTCTGAAATAATCGGCGGTGCCTTTGATGCAGAAGATGTTTTAGGAAATATCTTTA
>JAFPAS010000165.1 GCA_017424205.1 Prevotella sp.
CGTAGGCACCCAGATCTGGAGACACACCGTTATACGATATGCTGACACGTCCGAGAACAGTCTTGCCATCTCCATCCGGACAATCAGCAGGAGCAAAACGGACTGGAGCGAAATCAGACACGACCTGTCCTTTGTCGCGCATGATGCTGTTATGCTTCAGCTGGGCAAAGCCATTATCTGGCAATGAACCATCAGCCTGACGCGGAGCCATAAAGTCTGACACAGATAGACTAACAAATTCTTTGCTATAATCTGCTGCTCGAACCTTCTTTCCCTCAGCGTTTCTCTCTCCATCTACATATGGATTGCATTGGTCGAATATATTCCAAGAATTTCCATCCAGATTCTCTGGCACTACAGAATATTTAATATCGGATGTTCGAAATACATGATTGCGTTCTGTTGCACCAAAACCGATACAGTTATGCACTACATGCCAGCCATGTACAAGCGGGTCTGGAAAACCATAGTTATATGCATTGCCCCATGCCGTATTATTGAAAAGATACACACCCTCCGATGCGTAGTTCTGGTCAAAGCCACGAACTAGATTATCAAAAGCAACGCAATTTCTGACCACATGCGCACCAACAGAACGTGGGAATGCAGCTCCGCCACTCGACCCGCCACCGCCAAGTTTGAAGCCATTGCCATTGCCTATTGCTTTGCCGTCTGGAGTATAGCCAGCATGATATGCCCAACAGGTTTCGATAAGTACTGGGTGATAAACCATATACAAATCCCAATTGTCGTCAGAATTGTTCCATGCACGGCAGCCGTGAAACTCTGTGCCTGGTCCAGGATATAGTTTGCATGCAAAGCCGTCAGCATTACCGCCATCATCTTCTGCGCCGTTATACTTACGGAGATTCGCATTATTGTATGCGTCGCAGTTAATTACAATATTACCGCGGCAGAACTGATAATCAGGATTAGCATATGGTAGCCCTACAGGGAAGTCTGCAGGAACATCATCAGACGATAGAGCCATGGTCATGCCTATCTGCAGTCCAGTATCATTATTATCGTGGAAGACACACTGTTCTACTATATTATATGAACCTTCAATCTTCATACCATTATCTTCGGCATTGCACATAGTCAGTCCCTTGAAATGCCAGTAATTCGCCCTATGATTTAAGTACATGCAACGTCCCCCCTTGAATGCGTTCTTTGTCGTATGGTTCATAGCTGACGCATCAATAATAACCTCACCATCTGCAGCCCAGAGGTAGCAGCGTTGCTGTTCAGATGTCTGCTTCTGCGGGATACGTATACATTCAGATATAAGATAGCGTCCAGCATGCACCCATATCGTATCGCCAGGTTGGGCTACATCTACTGCATGCTGTATAGTCTGCAACGGTGCCTCTACACTTCCGGCATTACTATCACTACCATTTGTCGACACATGAATCTGCGCAGAAAGTCCTGCTGGCATAAAAAGGGCACCTACACAAAAACATGAAAGGAGATATTCACGAATATATTTCTGCATATTCTTTATATATATACGTTATAAGTTAGTATGATAAATTCTGCTACAAAGATAATATATTTTATGTAAAAACGGCACATCAAACAGGAAAAAAGCGTTTTATGCATAAAAGTATAGTTAAAATAACGGCACGATTCTTGTACGTATAGAATATAATTTGTACCTTTGCGCTCGTTATTTGCTATTTGCATCAAAACAGAAACCTGTTTCATGGAATCATTTCAAAAAGATATCGATGCAATGTAGTATATATCAAGACACACCACCAACCATGGGGCTGACTGGATTTGACAGCGGGTTGAAGCGGTATGTAAGCATGTGGAGCCAAGATGGTAGGCTCCTTAATCTCTGCTATCAAGAATTTATCTGGCGAAACACGTTACGCTCTCGCTGCCTAATCGAAGCACAGTAGATTACTGGCCTAATCTCGGCACCAGGTGCTGAGACGAGACATCGCTCAGAAGCTCTTGTTCCGAAGCGTCTGATTCAGCGGTGTAGGAATCTCGGAAATAGTCTTACGGCTTTCCTCGAGCCTGGGATGAAACTTTAGAGGATAAGGCATTAGTTGGTGGTCCAGGTCTTGCTGATGCCCGACAATGAAGTCTGGAATAAACATGTAGAAAGCCTATTGGTTCCCTGTTTGGACGAGGGTTCGAACCCCTCCAGCTCCACAGAAACATTAAAACAGAGTGACGCAGCACAAGCTATGTCACTCTGTTTTTTTATATACGTTCAATCGTACGTCCATAGTTCCACAAAAACCATACGCCTCTTTCTGTTCTGTCAGCAAAGCATAAGCTCTGATTGCAGCATACGCTCAAATAAAGGCTTCATACTATTTCCTATCAGAAAGCGCAAGGCAATGCGAGCAACTGATAATATATAGTCTTTGCTATTCTGTTATAGCCAGCGTCATTAGGATGCAGGCGGTCAGTATCTGCACGAGAGAAGAACTGTGCATGTTCGTCGAGCAGAGGATACAAACCGCTTACTGCATGCAGGTCAATTACAGGAACAGCCCATATATTCCCGGCTTGCTTCACCGCATCAATATAGTCGTCTATCCATAATCCGAGAGCGTTAGGATAGAGTTCGTCAGGCTGTATATTTTTCTCTCCCGATGCAAAGAAAGCACGATGTATTGGTGTGAGCAGAACAACCTGTTTAGTTGGATACAGTTGCTTAATTTTTTTCAATGCTATGTTTATTCGTCCGCGATATGTCTTTTCATCCATAGACATCTGGCGGTGCTTGCGTTTTTCCGTCATCACCACACCTTTTTTTGTGTATGTCACATCACGCTCCTCAATATCATACCATTCTCCCAGCGGTATGGCATGATTATAGTCGTTGGTGCCGATAAAGATCAGTATAGCATCGACATCCTGCCCATGCTCCTTCATCAAAGCATCAGTCTGACGCGGTATATCATTCCATTGTCTGCCACTAATGGCATAGCAATAGCTTGTAGCCTGCAGCCACTCGCTCAGCAGCGACCACCATTTAGTGTTACCAGCCTTTACCCTTGGATCTGTAATCGAATCGCCGAAATAAGCTATACGCTTACCTTGCCATGGGTGTGTAAACATTGTCTGCGCCTCTGCCTCTATGGCACAGATGGCCGAAAGAGCAATAGTCAGTGTGAGGATTAATCTTTTCATATCTTTATTCAATTTATGTTTAGTATTCTGTTTTTTACTATCTCGGCAGTGTAGGCTGCCAGTCTCGCCGCCACCCGTACATGATCGCATTTCCATCATGTCACACAGCATCTGCCTGATGCTCGAAACGGCTTTAAAACAAAAAAGCGATGACCTTCACAGGCAATCGCTCTTATCTTCAATAGGTATTAGTTTTTAAGGTAAAAAGATTGTTTTCAGGATAACGATTGCAAAGTTAAAGGGTTTTTCTCATTTATGCAAATTTTCTTACTGTGTTTTTTCTGTGTGTTTTTTTGTGTGCGCACACATAAAGATTTATTAACTTTTTGATACTGTTGTTAACTCTAAAATCACTTAATTTGATTAAAATTTACCTATTCAAAATAATTTTATAATATTCAGACTACTTTTTTACGTTATGCAATATATAGCGATTTTGTGCACATAACGTGTTCCTGTTGTGATTATTATTAGCATATAAGACAATAAAACAATAAAAAATCCGTTATTTCCATGTGATGGTATACCTAAAATGCAGTTTACGCAGCAATTTTATCAAATCTGCTCATTTTACATTGCCATAGTCAGCAAAAAAACATTCTGCAGCATTACATAGCTACAGATGTACAGGCTCAATAAACCCAATATGGCGGTTTATCGTCATACAAGATGGAGTTACAGACCTCTGACGAAGTTCTGGTTCATAAAAAAACACAGAAAATCACACAGAAAACACACAACAGAAAACACACGAATGAAGAAAACGCTATACATATTAATATTATTGCTGACAGCAACAGCAGCTGCCGCACAGTCCTTCACGCTCTCCGGACGTGTCACTGACGACAATGGCGACGCCCTCGAGATGGCCACCGTGACTGTCATGCCACAGATGAAGGTGGCATTCACAAACCTAAAAGGCGAATTCTCTGTACAGGCCCAGACAGCCGATAGTGTTGTTGTGCGTTTCTCTATGGTAGGCTTCAAGACCAAGACACGTGTGTTGCGCCGTCCGAAAGGCAAAATGCAGCTTCAGATACAGATGTTTAGCGATAACCAGTTGAGCGAAGTTACAGTGACAGAACGCCGCCGCCAGACATCTGCCACAGAGCAGATTTCGCACGAAGACCTAATGACCGTAAAGCGCAGTGCTTCTATCACGGGCAATGCTGTAGAGGATATGATACAGACTCAGGCTGGTGTTTCTACCCACTCTGAACTTTCGTCGCAATATAACGTGCGCGGAGGAGCTTTCGATGAAAACTCGGTATATATAAACAATGTTGATGTCTACCGTCCTTTCCTTGTGCGCAGCGGTCAGCAGGAGGGTCTCTCTGTCATCAATCCTGATATGGTTGAGTCTGTAGGATTCTCGACAGGTGGTTTCGAAGCGAAATATGGCGACAAAATGTCTTCTGCGCTTGACATCAAATATCGCCGTCCATCGAAGTTCGAGGCAAATATCACAGCAAGTCTCTTAGGCGGCAGTGCATTCGTCGGCTTTGCCACCAAGAAGTTTGCATGGAGCAATGGTGTCCGTTATAAAACCACCCGTAATCTGTTAGGTTCTATGGACACAAAAGGCGAATACTCTCCTAACTTCCTCGACTACCAGACATACATGGTCTACACCCCAAACAAACGATGGGAGATCAGTTTCTTAGGTAACATATCAGAAAACCATTACAACTTCATCCCATCCAATCGTGAGACCAAGTTCGGTACACAGCAGGATGTAAAGTCATTCAAGGTATACTTTGACGGACAGGAGAAAGACGTTTTCCGAACATATTTCGGAACACTAAGCATCAAGCGCAACCTGACAGAAAACACAAATATCGCACTCTACGGCTCAGCATTCGAAACCCGTGAGCAGGAGGCTTATGACATACAAGGACAGTACTGGCTCGACCAAACTGAAACATCAGAGAATCTTGGCGTAGGCACATATATGGAGCATACACGCAATCGACTGAAGGCACGCGTGCTCTCTGCCAAACTTATGCTCGACCACAAGACTCGCAAGCACAATTACCTGATGGGACTGAGCATAAAGAGCGAACGTATAGAAGAGCAATCAAGAGAATACGAATATCGCGACTCTGCTGGCTATAGCATGCCACACACCGGCAATAGCCTGCAGATGATATATAATCTGAATGCGCATAATACGCTACGCGCTACACGTATCGAGGCATTCGCACAAGACAGTTATCGTTTCTCTTCTGGCGGATGGACCGACGATGGCGGCCGCGATGAGGAGCGCATGACACTCTACACTCTGAACTACGGCATACGCTTCGCCAACTGGTCGTTCAATAACGAGTCGCTATTCTCTCCTCGTGCATCCCTCGCTATCATTCCCGGATACAACCATGATGTGACATGGCGCTTTGCTACAGGTCTGTATTATCAGGCGCCGTTCTTCAAGGAACTACGTGACACAACCACCATCAATGGTGTAACGACTGCCACCTTGAACAAGAAAATCAAGTCACAACGCTCCATCCACTTTATTGCGGCGTACGACCATCGCTTCCGTATGGCCGACAAGCGTTATCGTTTCTCTGCCGAGGTATATTATAAAGCACTGGCAAACATTGTGCCCTACTCAGTCTCTAACGTCAAAGTGGTATACTACGGAACAAATGAAGCGAAAGGACATGCCGCAGGCATCGATCTGAAACTCTACGGAGAGTTTGTCCCTGGTGCTGATTCATGGGTATCGCTGTCGCTTATGGACACCAAGATGAAACTACACGGAAAGAGCATACCGTTGCCTACCGACCAACGCTATGCCGTGAATATGTTCTTCACAGACTACTTCCCTGGCACTGACCGCTGGAAGATGTCGCTGAAACTGGCATTCGCCGACGGACTGCCATTCTCTGCTCCACACCGCGGAGTAGAGGACAACAACTTCCGTGCTCCCGCATATAAGCGCTGTGACATAGGCATGAGCTATCGCGCACTGAACAACGAACGCCGCGTAGAGAATAAGACCATCGACGGAAAGACCACCAGCGTCATGGGCTACGCACGCAAGAACACACGTCTGCCGTTCCGAAATATCTGGTTAGGCGTAGACTGCCTTAACCTCTTCGGCATCAACAACGTTAACTCATACTACTGGGTGACCGATGTGTCAAACTACCAGTATGCTGTGCCGAACTACCTGACAGGCCGCCAGATAAACTTCAAGGTGCAGTTAGAATTCTAAATAAAAGTTACGTTTTTTATTTTGATGTTTCGTGAAATTTCATTACTTTTGCAGTATAAATCAAAATAATTTATGGAGTATGACATTTCTAAACCAATTCCACAAGGAAGTAACAGAGCGCAAGATAAAGAAAATACTCGCATCGCAGCAATCTCCAATGAGCTCAGCCGACTTTGCGCAATACATGAAGCGCAACTTCGAGTTAGCCAAACAAATGTAGATTCATTCGAAATAGAGCAACGTATTGCAGAGCAATTTGCCAAATCACAAGGCTTCTGGATTCCTATGATGAGTATTTTTGACCTTGGCATTCCTGGACCAAGCGGTAACGAAAATGACACCTATGTTGCAGACAATGTAATTTACAAGGTAAACAATCTGCTCAATTGCGGAAGCATTAGGTCTTTGCTTAACAAACTCTTGTTACACAATACAATATTCCCAGATACAGCCTACACCTTTTATGGTCTTACTGGTTTTGACGGCAGAACAATCCAGCCTGTTATTGCTCAGCCAAGAATTGCCAATGCCAAACCTGCCACTCAGATAATGATTGATACATATATGGCAGCTCTCGGTTTTGAAAAATTGAATAGCACAGGAAGGTTTTCCAATAGCACATACGAAGTGTGGGATCTCCTTCCTCGTAATGTACTAATTGACTGTGAAGGTGACATATTTGTTGTTGACGCTGAGATAAAGCTCATTGAAAAATAAGATTGCTAAATTTCATTAAATTTTATTTCAAAACATATTGTTCCTACTTTTTGCAGTCGTTACTTAAAATATATTTTCCTGCATGGTAGACAAAACTTTTAACACAGCAAACCACCAGTATGCTGTGCCGAACTACCTGACAGGCCGCCAGATAAACTTCAAGGTGCAGATAGAATTCTAATCTGCCAAACGAAACGAAGGCTCGCAGCAGCAATAAGGGCAGAAAGGAAAAACGCATGTCACGCTATTCCTTTCTGCCCTTATTATGTTTATC
>JAFPAS010000166.1 GCA_017424205.1 Prevotella sp.
ATGTCGTATAGCCTCTATTGAAGCTTCGTCTAAGGTCAGGAGTGAAATTCAGCACTACCCTGCCCCATGAACTGCGGCAGTACATCTCGACATTTCTCTTGCCCTTTGCCACCGCTGCATTATGACTCGCTATGACCTTGTTAAGCCGCAAGCTGTAAGCCGCCACGACATTCTTGACATACGCCTCATCCTTCAGTCGTCCTTCTATCTTGAGCGAGCATACACCAGCGCCCACCAGAGCCTCTAAATTGTCTATCTGACACTGGTCTTTCAGCGAGAGATAATAGGCATCATCAGCCACGCTCATACCGTCAGCATCGACAAGCGAATACTTCATACGGCACAGCTGTGCGCATGCGCCTCTATTGGCAGAACGGCTGAAACAATGCTGTGAGGCATAGCACTGCCCGGAATAACTAACGCACAATGCGCCATGAACGAAAGCCTCAAGCTCCATATCTGGCTCTGCAGCATGTATCTCGGCTATCTCGTTGAGCGACAGTTCTCTTGCGAGCACAACTCTTGAGACGCCCATGCTCTTCAGCCATCTCACCTTCTCTTTTGTACGATTGTCTGTCTGGGTTGATGCGTGCCAAACCAGTTTCTGCAGCATGCCTGGTTCTGACATCTTTGTCTGACGCAGCTTATCAATCAACCCCATATCCTGAACGATGATAGCGTCTACCCCGTTCTCTACAAGGCTTTTCACCAATTCTGCCGCGTCATCGAGTTCAGAATCATACACTACGGTATTGACAGTGGCATAGATTTTTACGCCATACTGATGGGCATATCTGCATAGGGCAGCAATGTCCTCCATGCTGTTTCCTGCAGCATGTCTTGCGCCAAAATTTGCTGCACCTATGTATACAGCATCGGCACCGTGGTCAATCGCCGCGATGCCGCATGCCAGATTCCTGGCCGGAGCCAGCAATTCGATTTTACGCATATCTCTACTTAATCTGATTTATATCGTATGGCGTTGCCTGATAAACATAATAGTTCACCCAGTTCTGAAACAAGAGATTGGCATGCGCTCTCCATCTTACAAACGGCCCGTTCTCCATATTGTCATCAAGATAGTAGTTACGCGGCATCTCCACATCGTCACGCTTTCCCATGTCACGTCTGTATTCGTTGTCGAGAGTATCCGGATTATACTCCATGTGTCCTGTGATAAAGAATTCACGTCCCTCGCGTGCCATTACGATACCCACGCCGCTATCCTCGCTCTCTGCAATGATAGTGAGTTCGGCATGTTTATCTATATCCTCTCGCCTCACCTCCGTATGTCGGCTCTGCGGCATACGGAACACATCGTCAAATCCGCGGAAGATAGGCAGTTTCTTCTCTGCCGAGCAACGCTGTTTGAATATTCCGAACATTTTCTTTGGCAGATCATGCTTCGGCACTCCATAATGGAAGTAGAGGCCTGCTTGCGCCGCCCAGCAGATATACATCGTACTGGTGACATGAGTTCTCGCCCATTCGAAAATACGGCTCACCTCTTGCCAGTAAGACACCTCTTCAAACTCCATCTGTTCTACCGGTGCTCCCGTCACAATCATTCCGTCGAAACGCTGTTCTCTCAGTTCGTCAAAATCCTTATAGAACATAGCCATATGCTCTATAGGCGTATTCTTCGGCGTGTGCGACTTAAGTTTCATAAATGTTATCTCCATCTGCAGCGGAGTGTTCGAGAGCAGACGCAATAGATCTGTTTCTGTCGTTATCTTCAGCGGCATAAGATTGAGGATAGCAATTTTCAGCGGACGAATATCCTGCCCGTGAGCACGGCGTTCGTCCATCACGAAAATATTCTCTTGCTCGAGCAGCTGTATCGCAGGCAGATTATCAGGAAGTCTGAGTGGCATTTTTTACTTATTTATTTTTTAGTTGACGAGTTGACAAGTTGACAAGTTGACGAGTTGATTGACTAACGATGACGACAACGAAAACATCAACGATGAAGACAGAGGAAAAGTGAAAAGAAAAGAGTTTTCACCTTTCCGTTTTCACTTTCCTTAATCTTTAACCTCTGCGTTCTTAATATACTCAGTTATCCAGGCGCCAACCTCCTTAGTGCCGTATTTCTCGCCACCTTCTACCTGTATCTCTGGTGTACGCACATTCTGTGCGAGCGAAGCGTCTACCGCCTCACGCACAAGCGCTCCCTCCTCCTTAAGTCCGAAATACTCGAAGAGCATTGCCACTGACAGAATCTGTGCCAACGGATTAGCAATGTTCAGGCCTTTGCCCTGTGGCCATGAGCCATGTATAGGTTCGAAGACAGGTGTGCTTGAACCTGTTGAGGCAGAAGGCAGCAAGCCCATCGAACCCGTGATGCATGAGCCCTCGTCAGTCAGGATATCGCCGAAGGTATTCTCTGTCACCATGACATCGAAGAATTTCGGATCCTGAATCATGCGCATAGCAGCATTGTCCACATACATAAAGTCTGTCTCAACATCAGGATACTCGACCATAATCTCCTGAGCAACCTTACGCCACAGACGGCTCGAAGCCAGCACATTAGCCTTATCCACTACAGTGAGGTGCTTGCGGCGCTGGCGTGCATACTGATAAGCCACACGCAGAATGCGCTCCACCTCCGGACGTGTATAGTAATTTGTGTCGAGAGCGTCCTCAACACCGATTTCCTCATTTACTGAAGGCTCCTGCTTCTTTCCGAAATACATGCCGCCCGTTAGTTCGCGTATGCAGATAAAGTCAGCACCACGCACAATCTCATCCTTGAGAGGAGATTTATGAACGAGGCAGTCAAAAGTTGTCACAGGACGAATATTAGCAAAAAGTCCGAGTTTCTTGCGCATAGCGAGCAATCCTTGCTCTGGACGCACCTTTGCTGTTGGGTCGTTATCAAATTTTGGGTCGCCTACTGATGCGAACAGCACAGCATCGGCCTCCTCACATATCTGGTATGTTTCTTCTGGGAACGGGTCGCCCACCTCGTCTATGGCATGCGCGCCACAGAGGGCTTCCTTGTACGATACGTTATGACCAAATTTCTCTGCCACGGCAGAAAGCACCGCAACGCCCTGTTCCATAATCTCTGGCCCGATGCCATCACCAGCCAGAACCGCAATTTTCAAATCCATATTATTATTTTTTATGTTTATGTTACTTCTATTCCAAAATGACGGAATGCCCATGCATATACAGGTCGTCAAACACAAATATGCAGTAGCTGTCAAAAAAGGCAATGTGCCCTCTCAAGGATGTAAACAGAAATCCAACTAATACCGTCTATTTTCTTCTGCCTGAACCTATCACCCTTTTTTCCGTCGTTATGCAGTAATATTTTTCTGGATGCAAAATTACTAAAAGTTTCTGATATTGCAAAAGATTCTTTCAGATTTATAACTAAGTCCACAGATTATTGACAAATAAGAACATTATACTGCTCCAAACTTTGCAAAAAGACTACAACGCCATGCTCTATCCGGAAGACGGGCATATTCGGGAGCGGGAAGACATGCCTTTGACGGGCGAGGAATGAGAAGGCGTGCGGGCAGCGGGATTGGGGAGGGGAAGAGGAGCAAGATTGGAGTGAATGATAAATACAACATGAAAGAACAGCGAAACTTTTTGCTAAAAAAAGAGAATGTGATAGTGTGTTATTTGGCGACAATAGCAAACCTAGTCCGACTGCCATCCAAGATATTAGCGAGATACAAGACGTAGTAGGAACATACGCAGCAAAGCATCCATCTTCATTCCATAGAGGATATAAAAGCATTAGAGCAATTTCGTCACCAACAGGAGGATTCATGAGTACTGATATTCATGGCAACATATCTATTAATTTCGCAACAGACAAGCATGGATTTAATGCTGGCGAGTCATTGGTTTCTGCTATTAGAAAAATCAAAAGCGGGATGCAACTAACAGAGCATGAAGAGTACTCTATCGAAGTGTTATGGCATGAGATATTACATAACAAATCAAGTAATATCGTAAACCTGCCACCTATCAACACTATATACGGATTCCCACGCTGTGTAGCAGAATCAACAAACCAACTTGTTGCCCGTCACTCATATAATACATTCTTAGAAGATA
>JAFPAS010000167.1 GCA_017424205.1 Prevotella sp.
AATTACCCCTGCAACGCCATACTATAAACTCGTGGCATGTGCCAAGCACTTTGCTGCAAACAATTATGAGCAGGGACGACAGTCGACAACCTCGTTTGTGACGGAGAAGAACATGCGTGAGTATTATCTGCCTGCATTCGAAATGTGTGTGCGGAAGGCGGGAGTGAAGAGCCTTATGGCTGCATACAACGCGCTGTCGACTGACATTGCGGAAAAGGATGCCAACAACAGAGGATACAAAGATTCGCATGGCGGACTGCCATGTGCTGCCAATCGTATGCTGCTTACAGACATACTCCGAACAGAATGGGGATTCAACGGATATGTCACATCTGATTGTGCCGGTCTGTCTGTTATTCATCGTGCCACAAAACATCTGTATTTCGGTAACTACACCGCAGGTACGGTGAATACGGCAAAGGAGTTCTCTGCCATACATGCACCATATGCCAGCGCCACACTTGAAGAGCAGTATATGGAAGCACGCTCTGCCACACTTGCCATCAAAGCCGGCTGCGACACCAACTGCGAGTTTATGAATCAGTCGTCTGTCATGCAGCGTGCTGCCATGAATGCAGCAAATGCAGAATTTCAGGCCGGTGAGAAAGCATGCCCGAATGGTTTGCGATATGTCGACCTAACGGTGGCTGATATAGACACAGCTGTAGTCAGAGTGCTTGAAACGCGTTTCGCTCTTGGTGAGTTTGATAACTATACATACCCTGTCAGCAATACTCTCGAAAGCAAGGAGAATCAGGCGCTGGCACTGAAGGCGGCACAGCAGGCCATCACCCTGCTGAAGAACGATAATAACCTGCTGCCGATAACTACAGACAAGAAGGTGGCATTGATAGGTCCTTATGCTGACGCTATCATGCTGGGCGACTATTCTGGTACGCCGACATACACTACAACGCCATTCGAGGCTTTCTCTAAGAAACTCAATTTCACCATACAACAGCCCCGCACTGGCGAGATTCCTGCCGTGCCATTTGATGCTGCGGTGGTGTCGCATTACGGAGCAGCCAAGAACGATGCTGGCGCAGGTAACCTGGAGAATACTCATCCAGGAGATATATTCCTCTATAAGAATGTTGATTTCGGTGAACAGGGATGCACCAAGTTCGAGATGTCATGCGGCGCAAAGAATACAGGATTAGGTACTGTAAGTTTCATACTCGACTCAAAAGACGGTAAACCGTTTCTCACCGTGAACAACAAGAATACTGGCGGATGGACCACATGGCAAAAGGTGACGGCAGAGGTAGACCCTGCTGTAGTTAAGGGCAGGCATGACCTTTATGTGAAATTCGGCGGCAACGAAAAGTATGTGGGCAATTATCTCTACTTCAACTTCACTAACCCTGACGTGCAGCAGATTCCGCCTACAGAGACACAGGGACCGCTCTATATGTGTCAGACATCAAAGACTGTCAATGAGAAAGCTACTGACGCTATGATACAACGTGCGGTGAACGTGGCGAAAAAGGCTGACGTGGTGATATTCATCGGCGGCACTGACTTCAGCAAACCGGCAGATCATGCTACGGGTACTGAGAGCCACGACCGCTGGCAGCTTACTCTGCCGGGCAATCAGGAGGCGGTGTTGAAGGCGCTGTATGAGGCAAACAAAAATCTCGTGCTCGTACTTGAGAGCGGTTCGTCGCTCGATATCACATGGGCAAAGGCCAATGTGCCTGCCATTATGGAGGCATGGTATGGCGGACAGGCGCAGGGACAGGCCATCTGCGATGCTGTCTATGGCGACATCAATCCTTCAGGAAAACTTACCTCTACATGGTATAACAACATTAGTGAGCTGCCTTCAGAGTCGGCTTCTGCAAAGAACTACTCTTCGTTCGGACGCAAGGGCATGATGGAATACAATATCGACGACTGGGGATATACATATATGTATTACGGACGTGGGGAGAAAAATCCGTGCCAGGCTGAGAAGCCTATGTATCCGTTCGGCTACGGCTTGTCATACACTACATTCGATTATGCTGACATGAGGCTTTCTGGTAATAATATAACAAAGGACAGCGACATCTCTGTTAGTGCAGCAATAAAGAATACAGGCGAGCGTGATGGGGCAGAAGTGGTGCAGCTTTATGCCAACTTCAACGGCAACACCAACTACGGAAAGAATGGTAATATGCGCCGCAAGCTTATCGGATTTAAGCGTGTAGAGCTGAAAGCGGGCGAAACGAAGCAGATAGTGATTCCGGTAGAATATGAGCAGATGGCTTACTACGATGAGCAGGCGCACGCTTACATGGTGGCTGGCGGAACGGTGACTCTTGAACTTGCATCTTCGTCTGAGGATATACGTCTGACAAAGGACATTACGGCAGTGCCTGGAGTGGCAAAGGAGACTTATCTGTCAAGCGGCACGGTAGATATAGAACTGGTAGAGAAGACTGCACAGCTATCTGCTACTGACCATGTCTACACCGTCATGGGAGCATATGCTTGCAAGGCTTCAGACTACGATAGTTTGCCAAGCGGCATATATGTGCTGAATGGTGTGAAGTATATTAAGAAGTGATTGTTTAGCCAGTCGTTGTTTTTGTCGGCAATGGCTTTCTGAAAGGAATAGTTAGTGATTTTATGTATAAGAATTGCCTCCTCAAGAAAAGGAAAGCGCATTTTTCTTTTGAGGTTAGGCGGTTCTGAATAAAAAGGATTTGTAAAAGATTTCTTTGATGCGCATGCATTATTCTCACCAGGCTTTTGCATGAAGTACAGTCTGATGACACGCAATAGTTTAGCGCATCTGTTTTACAAGACTTTAAGCATGCCGCGGCTCGCTGATGAGTAGCGGCATGTTTTTTTTATGTCACGGCAACGCAGGGTAGGGGATAGATATCTCTGTGTGGTCATGCAGTGGCTTAAAGTCAGATAGCAATATGACAGAATCGTCTGCGGCTGTGCATGAAAGTATCAGTTTGTTGGTCTGATGATACTTTCTTGTGTTGTCTGTTTTCACCCTTTTATGCTTTGTTATGCTAAAAAATAGCCTTCTATGATGTGTGATTCTGTGTCTTGCGAAGCCATGGTTATTGGTTCGGAGGGCAAGAAGTAGTGTGTGGCCGGCCAAAAAGCACTATGTTGATAACCTAAACGCTCTTGTTTACACCGTCATTCGCTGCCTTTTACATTGTCATTCGTAGCTTTTTACTGCGAGTCATGACGTGTCGTCGTGATTCTTAGTTTTGCAATTACTTGATAAACAACAGGTTGTAATAATAATGTGAAATATCTGAAAAACGCCGTACGTCATTGCTTCGGTATGAGAAATGCAGAAAAATACTTATATTTATGGCAAAAAAAGGTCAAACAACTGTTGATGCTGATACTTTTTTGTCGTTTCATATTGCTTCTGACATAGGTGTGGTGTCTGTAGATATTTCAATCTTATGAAAATATTGTTATAATTTTTCGTTACATGGAGTGGTTTTCGGAATTATGATTACCTTTGTAGAAGAAATTCTGCACCTCAGCAATTCTAAGCAGGCTTGATTGCGTTCGGTTTGCAATTTCTTTGCATAAGAAATGCTGCACCTCAGCAATTTCAAGCAGGCTTGATTGCGTTCGGATTGTAGCAGACAAAGATGCTTTGGTGTCTATACATATTTAAATAATATAAAACAGAAACAATGGTAACGTATGACAAAGTAAGAAACTCCAAGGAGATTCTGACATACATACAGCGTGCAGACTTGTCGCTGCAGCGCATGGGATTTACGGAGCATAGTTTGGCTCATGTTACGAAGGTGGCGGTTACGGCTGGAGATATATTACTTGCACTTGGCTATGATAAACGTATAGTGGAACTTGCACGCATTGCTGCATTCATGCATGATATCGGTAATCTCGTAAACCGTGCTGACCATGCTCAGTCTGGTGCTATCATGGCTTTTCGCCTGCTTGATAAGATGGGCATGCCTGCTGATGAGGTGGCGAAAGTCGTGTCGGCAATAGGTAATCATGATGAGGATACGGCATGGCCGGTAAACGAAGTGGCAGCAGCATTGATTCTTGCTGATAAGAGTGATGTGCGCAGAAGCCGTGTCAGACGTGCGGTTAACCCGAACGATATCCATGACAGAGTAAACTATGCTGTGACAGAGAATAGCACAGCCATTGATACAGAGGCGAAAACATTTACCTTGTCGCTGACTATTGACACAGAGATAAGTCCGGTAATAGAGTATTTCGAAATATTTACTAACAGAATGAAACTGTGTGCGAGGGCGGCAGAGTATATGGGCTTGCAATTTAAGTTGTTCATTAATAATACTTCTCTGATATAATATGGTTGTATAAAAAAAGAGTGATAAACAGGTTATCACTCTTTTTTTATAGACAGGTTGTTGCTTTCTGTATTAATGTCTTTCAGTTTACGACACCTTGTTTAGTTTCTTTATGATAGCAAATATAAACAGTGCGGCTGCAATACAGATGATGGCCATTGTGCTCCAGACTATAGTGAGGTCCATGTGCCACATGTGTCCAGGAACTGACACGAGCTTATTTCCGAGGGCTGTTGATACGAACCATCCGCCCATCATCATGCCACGATATTTCGGAGGGGCAACCTTCGTTACAAACGAAATGCCGATGGGCGACAGC
>JAFPAS010000168.1 GCA_017424205.1 Prevotella sp.
AAAGCGGCATATCTTCCTTTAACTTCCTCTATCTTCTCAACAAATATCTTCCTCTATCTTCTCAAAAAGTATCTTCTTAACATTCGAAACTTGAGACAATAAAAACAGGTTCAACGATGCTAACCTTTGCTCTCCGCTCTTTCCTCTGCCACCATCTGCACACCATCTGCACGGTTACAACTATTTGAATTGTAGTGTTTTACATCGGCAGTGCAGATGTGCAGATTATCTGAAAAAATAAAATGTATAGTATATTGAAGAGGATTTTGTTCTCAAAAAGAACTGCTGATAGCTCTATGTAAATACATGAGAGTCACACGTACAACTCCTTAGGAGAATCTGCAATAACCATTTCTCGGTATTACCGATGACAACAATATACCTTCAAGCCATATAATACGAAACGGGATGTCTTCCGAAGAAGACATCCCGTTATTTCTTTTGCATCAGTTCTGCAATTTGTTCTTATCCGAGAGAGATAGCCTCGTTAGGACAAACGTCAGCACATGTTCCGCACTCTGTGCAGAGATCTGGGTTGATTGAATAGATATCGCCCTCAGAGATAGCCTCTACTGGACACTCGCTGATACATGAACCGCATGCGATGCAATCCTCGCTAATTACGTAAGCCATAGTTTTAAGATTTTATTTGTTAATAATTATATGTTTCTACTTATGCCGAAAGCGTCATCTTTTTTTGTCAGACTGTGCTGTGCTATTACACATCTTTCGGTAGTGCAAAGTTAGCAAGAATATTCGAAATACCTAAATATGAGTATATAATTTTCTTGATTTTAACCATTCTGCAATATTGTTAACAAAAAGATACACTTTTCGCTATTCCGTTCAGCAGTGGCATTACTAATGCCTTTTTGTCTCTGGCGGTCTGTCCTATTCGAAGTAGAACGACAGACATATCATTTTTGAGCGTGCTCGGTCTGTTGCTGCGGCATAAGGCAGTTTGTTCATGTCTTTCAGTCGTCCAGCGTGCCCTTTGTCAAGACTGTTGCTAAGTCCGTACATAAATTTCAGCTCAGGCCTTAGTTTGAAGTAAGGCAGATAGAAGTCGCATCCCAGTCCGACGCTGGCGAAGATATCCGACTTGTTCAGGCGGATGTAGTCGTTATCGCGGCTGGTGAGGTTGAGCATTGGAGTTATGCCTGCAACGATATACGGGCGATGGTTGTTAAATCGCTTTGCTGCGAATATAAGGTCCATGACAGCTGCGATGTATACAGATTTCAGGTTTTGTCTTGCCTCTGTCGGCATCCCCTTATCGTCAAGTTTCTTGTGGTTGAAGAATGTCAGATGCCTTGTTCCGAACATCATCATAGGTGCCAGACGGAAGGCGAAATGCGTGCCAAGGCGAGCCTCGCCCAGTACACCAACCTGAAAGCCTGGGTCCCATCGGTCTTGGTCAACCGATACGAGCGATTCGTATGTGTTGCCGTCAGCGTCAGTCACTGTTGTCATTCCGATGTTGCGCAGTTCCAGATCCTGGAAGTGTGTGCCCACGACCACACCGAAGTGAAATGGTCGCAAGTCTGTATAAGGCCTGTTCTCTACCTTCCGCTCCTGTGCTGAAGCGCTTGCCAGCGCACTCAAGGCTATAAGTATAGCAAAAAATCTTTTTCTCATCGTATGTGCTGATTATGGTCAGTGTGTCTCTGCAGCGTCGCTTTTCACCATTAAGGCAGTATTTCTTACTGCTCAGAGAGCGTCAGTGTCATCTTGCTGACATTTATACCCGACTTGCCATTCTGGTCCACAGCTACGTCTTTTCCGTCAAGATCCTTTACGTATCTGATTTCCCTGAACTGTGTGTGGGTATGTCCGCCGAGCACGAGGTCTATGTATTTCGTCTGCTTTATCATGGCGATGTCATAGTCTGGTCCCCATCCGAGGTGTGAAATACAAATCACCAGGTCACACTTCTCCTTCTCCTTGAGCAGTGTGGCAGTCTTCAGCGCGCTTTCTGCCGGGTCAAGATATTTTACGTCACCGTAGTGCTTCTTGTCTACCAGACCTTCCAGTTTCGGTCCAATAGCCAGTATGCCTATCTTAACGCCTTTTTTGTTGACAATAGTGAATGGTTTTACTAATTTCTCCAATTCTGTTCCGCTAAAATCATAGTTTGAGCAAACAACAGGGAAATTAGCCATACGCAGGTTCTCTACGAGGCGTTCCATGCCAGAGTCCCACTCATGGTTGCCCAGTGTTACAGCGTCTAAGCCCATCATGTTCATCAGACCGATTTCTACCTCGCCAGTAAACATAGTGTAGTAAGCCGAACCCTGGAAGAAGTCGCCAGAGTCTATGTATAGTAGTTCAGGGTCTTTCTTGCGCTCTTCATTCAGCATTGTTATTCGTCTGAGAAATCCGCCCCTGTCAGCCTTGGTTGTGTCAGCGAGGTTTGGACTCATCGGCAGAATGCATGAGTGAGAGTCGTTTGTATGTATAATGACTATTTCTTTCTGGTTCTGTGCCATTGCCGTCATGGCAACGAACAGTATTAGAAGACTGATTATTCTGTTCATGACTGTTTGTTTTTGTGTGTTACGGGCTTCCCCGCTATTCTTTTCTTTGTGTGGCGCTCTTTCTATATTATTCGCTCACCACACGTCCTTCTATCTGAGCATCCACCTGTTCGCCAGCTGCTGCTTTCTCACGGAAATAGTCGGCTATGATGTTACGAGTGTTAGCATAGGCATCGCGTGGCGAAACGAGCATAGAGCCGTTACGCAGTTCCTTATATCCGTCGTTACCCTGTATCAGATAGTCTATTGTCGCTATGCGGTATGTCTTATCTGCAGTCACAGGTTCGCCGTTGTATGTTATTGAAACCAGTTCACGGTCTTTATATACCACCTTCAAGCCCTTTGATACACCCGTGCCATGTCCTTTGCCGAGGCGTCTGAAAAGATTAGTCAGCTGTTCGCCATTAAGCGTCAAGAAGCATATCTTGTTTTCAAAAGGAGCGATATTGAGAATGTCGCCGTATGTCACAACACCTGCAGGCAGGGCAGCACGTATGCCGCCAAGGTTATACAGGCCGATGTCAGGTGTCTCGGCATATATCTTTCCACCCCATACCATGATGTCTGAAAGGAGGTTTGACAGCTCGCTCTCAGGTGCATGTGAACGCATGTATTTCGCTGAGGTGCCCACTACTGGCGACATTACAGAGTCAACTTTTGCTTTGTAAGGCTTAAGGAATTCAGCCCCCTTAGCGTCGTCGGCATATCGGTTGTCTATTACTATCTGCTCACGCTCAATGGCAGTGAGCTTGTATTTCTGCGCCATGACGTTTGCGCTGCCGCATAGAAGCGCGCACAGAAGCGCTATGATATGTTTTCTTTTCATAAGTGTGATATTTTCTGCAAAATTACGTTTTTTTTTCTAATTCTCAAAATAACATGCAGTTATTTTCTTTTTTATCCTTTGCCAGCATTCGCTGTTCGCGCACCAAACGGCAGGATGACAGAGCAAAGAGTAAAGAGCAAAGAGGCCAGTTTCCACTTTCCGTTTTCACCTTTCACTTTTCCGTTTTCCGTCCGCTGCTCATGCTAACGAAGCTTCGCTTTCTCCTTTCTGCTTTCACCTTTCATATTTATTCGTGAATTCTATTATTCTGCGGGCATACTCCTGAGGATTCTTTTTGTATGCTTCA
>JAFPAS010000169.1 GCA_017424205.1 Prevotella sp.
GCGGAGCAGGACTGTTAACAATAACCTCACGAAGTGAAGGACATTTTGCAAAGGCAGATCCGCCAATCTTCTTCAATGAGACAGAGAGTTCGGCATTTGACAGCATGATACACTCCATGAAGGCATCGCTGCCGATGCTCTCTACGGCTGCAGGAATCTTTATGCGTGTCAGGCTGCTGCACTTTTCAAAGGCATCATCGCCAATATGTGCGAGCGCCACTGGCAGAACAATATTCTGGAGTGATGTGCATTCCTGGAAGGCTTTAGAGCCGATTTTCTTAACTGATGTAGGGATAGTGATGCTTCGCAGAGCATTACACTTCAAGAATGTGCTGCTTTCTATCTCTGTCACGAGTCCGCTTATTGATACGCTGTCAAGAGCGACACACTCTTCGAATGCACTGCTGCCGATGCTCTTTATCATATTAGGAAGAATAGCTGCTCTAAGACTTGAACATCCTTTGAAGGCGCTTGAGCCAATCTTTGTTAAAGCCGTAGGTAAATCAATGCTGGCAAGGCTTTGACATTTTTCAAACGCACTGCTTCCAATCTTCTCTACCACTGCTGGAATAGAAATACTGCTGAGGCTTGTACAGCCAAGGAATGTGTCAGAGTTAATCTCGTCTATTTTTCCGTTTATGATTACAGTGCTGAGCGATGCGCAGTTCTTGAATGCTCCGCTGCCTATCTTGCTTACATTGTCTAATGTGATGGTTTGCAGATTATGACAGTCTTCAAAGGCATTGCTTCCCACTTTCTGTACATATGCCATTGATATGGCGCTTAGTGCCTGGCAATCTTCGAAGGCAGAGTTGCCTATTTCTACTGTGGCGTCAGGCAGAATAATGTTTGTCAGTGACTTGCAATTGCGGAATGCATCGTTGCCAATGGCTTTGATACTTACAGGAAGACTTATACTGCTGAGGCTTTCACATTCCTGGAATGTAGAATTCTTGAGCTCTTTTACGTTTCCGTATATATTGGCTGTAGCCAATGCTTTGCATCCGTTAAATGCGTCGGCGCCGAGAGTTGTCACGCTTTGCGGTATATCGATAGATGAGAGAGCCTTGCAGTCTTCGAAAGCGGCATTTCCTATTTCTGTGACATTCTGCGGAATAGTTATTACGACAAGCTTTTCGCATCCCTGAAATGCATCGTTCTCGATTACTGTCACGTTCTCCGGAATCTGTATGTCGAGAAGTTCAGAACATCCAGAGAAACAGCTTTTGCTTATGTTGACAATATTCTTTGGCAATACAGCCTTAACCAGATGCTTTGCTCCTGAGAATAATCCGTTTGGCAGAGTGTTGGCAGTGGTCTTCATGCCCTCCTTGCCAGTTTCGATAGTAGCCTCAGAGAGGTCTATGGTAGTTACAGCGCACTCGCCTTTTTTCTTACTGATTTTAGTGCGGTTTACTATTTCCTGTAGCAGTTTGATGTCTTTTCCGTTGAGTGGACCGCTGATTTTCAGTTCAGAGAGTTTTGTTCTTATGCTCTCCTCTATTTTGGTTTCAAGTTGCCCTACAGAATCAACGGTTACATTCAGTTGCTCCTGGGCGAATGCCATGATAGGCAGTGCAGCCAGGATAATGGTTAGTAGTTTCTTCATAAGTGTTGATAGTTTAGTCGGTAAAGATTACTTATATTTTTAAGTTTCGCAAGTTCCGCTTTCTTTGTAGATAGATGTAGATAGAAGGAGATAGATGACATTAGTTTTGACGCAGAACACCCGCTTGCCAAAGTATCGTCCTCTATCTACGCCGCTGAAAGCGGCATATCTTCCTGTAACTTCCTATAACTTCTCAAAATGTATCTTCCTATATCTTCTTAACATTCGAAACTTGAGTTATGTTAAATTCTCGACAGCCTATTTCGCTTTGTCAAGTGAGCTGCGTTTGTCGCGACGGTAAGACCGATAATCGTCAAGTTCGATTTCTACATCAGGTTCGGTCAGTGTAACATCGTGTGGCAGACGGAATTTCATATACTTGATGTTCAGTCCGCGCTCCAGCCACATTTTCTCATAATATGTCTGTATTGCGAGAATTTTTCTTGTCTCTTCGTCCAGACCATCATGATTGTAAAGATCTGTCGTGTGGAACAGTTGAGGCAGTGCGTTATGCTCTACCATGTATGATGTGTATGTGAAGAGGAAGTTTGAGTCAGTCTTCAGATGCACCACGCCATTGTTGATGAGGAATCTGCGGTATCTCTCCATGAAGTATGTAGATGTCAGGCGTTTGCGCGGATTCTTCATCTGTGGGTCAGAGAATGTCAGCCATATCTCCTGCACTTCGTCTTTTGAGAAGAATCGGTCTATGATTTCAATGCTTGTACGCAGGAAAGCCACGTTTTTAAGTCCTTCATTGAGTGCCATTGTGGCTCCAGTCCACATTCGTGCTCCCTTAATGTCTACACCGATGAAGTTGACATCAGGATAGAGTTTTGCCAGTTCTACGGTGTATTCTCCCTTGCCGCAGCCCAGTTCAAGTACTATCGGATTATTGTTGTGGAAGAATTGTTCGCGCCATTGTCCTTTCATTTCGAATGGCACATTGTCTACGACAGAATATGGATACTGGAACACATTCTCATATCGTTCCATATCGGCGAATTTCGCCAGTTTTCCTTTTGACATGTTTTGTTTGCGGTTTTTGTATAATAGTTATGTTCTGCCTGCCGTTTTAGGTGGCAGTTTTTATGCTTATGCCATTCTTTGGGCTTTCACCCCAAAAGCGTAATTGCCTTTAACAATCTTTGCATCGTGGCATAATCAAAAAGAATAGCGACTCGCTTTCCACCTGTAGATATACAGACGGAGAGCGAATCGCTTTGCGTTTTTTATTTTTCGTTATTTTGATGCTTGGTTTTCAAATTGCACGTTTTATCAATGTTTGCGCATCAAGGTTTACTCTTCAATTTTTATTATGACCTCTTCTGTCTGTCCTGCCTCCAGTTCTGCCTTCAAGTCCTCATAGAATGCAGCACGTGCTGTATACATGTAAGGAACCAGCAGAACGAAACCTAAACCGAGTGTGAGGAGTGCGAGGATAATCCAGCCGATGAATGAGAGATCGAGGAGGAATAATTTCATCTTCTTGCCCTGCATCATAGCCATGCTCTTCTCTATCGCTGCGTTGTTCTTCATTTCTGGATTGTCCTTCAGAATGAATTCTGTCATTGCGTAAGAGTAAGACTTGATGATGCCAGGAATGATAAGTAGGAGCGTCCACAGAATCAAATAGATGGCCTTGAGCAACATGGTAGTCCATACGCCTCCCTCCTTATAGTAGGCGAAAAGATGTGCAACACCAACATTCTCTTTGCGGTAAATCTTGAGGAAAGCCACTATTATCGCAAAAGACATAGGTATCAGTAGCAATGAAATGAAGTTGCTAACGATGCCGCCTGCTTGTCCGAGAGGCTTGCAAATAAGCATTCCGCCCCATGATATGGCCATTGATACGACATAAAGTACGATTGTCAGTATTACGCTTGTACCCCAATTGCCTTCCAAGGCATTGAGAGCCTCTTTTCTAAATACGCTGTTCTGTTTCATGATTTTACTTGTAATGATGTGTTAGTAATAATTTATGGTGTTGCAGAATGCAGTGTGCAAATGCGCCATTTACTGCTTTGTGTAGCCCGTATTCTCTGTTTTGAAGTCATAAATGACCGAACTGCCGTTTGTAGCCTGTGGCTCATCTTGTGCGTCAGAATTAAGTTCTGCCTTCAGGCTCTCATAGAAGGCTGCACGTGTGGTGTACCAGTATGGAATCAGGAATAAGAATCCGATACCGAGAGTGAATACCGCCAGTATTGCCCATCCGATGAACGAGAGGTCGAGCACGAAGAGTTTTTCTTTCTTTCCCTGCATCATTCTCATGCTCATCTCTATTGCCTCGTTGTTCTTTATTCCTGGATTGTCCGTCATGATATATTCCGTCATGCTGTATGAGTAATATTTCACATAATACGGAATCATTGCCAGAAACACGACGATGATAGCGATGCATGTCATGGTGATTTCACTCATTGTGTTGGAGTATGCCATCAGCAGAATGATGGCGACAGCAGCAATCAGTCCGGGTAGTACCCACAGCATCAAGTAGAGATACTTAAGAATCATGGTGGTCCATACCGGCATCTCATCATAATACTTATACAGCATCTTTATCTCTAACTTATTCTCCTTGCGCATTCTGTAGAATGCTACAGTAAATCCGAAGACCAGCGGTAGCAGAATTATGTTGGCAAGTAGCGAAACTAATGTTACCACATTTTCGCCAAGCGGAGTGAAGAGTCCGACGACAAAGAATGTAATGGCATATATGGAGATGTAGAACACGAATGTAAACAGTGCTGCACTCATCCATTTCGCTTCAAGTACGGCCAGTGCCCTGTTTTTAAGTTCTCCGTTTCTTACCATGATGATGTCTGTATATAATTATATAAAATATGTAGGATGAAGTATGTACTGAATTAATAAATGCCAGCAGGTGGTGTATGCGTGATTGCTCACTTCTGCCCGAAGCATCTGGCGTTGCTGAGGTGTATTATCCAATGACCACGCGGGTCCATCCATGCACGTCTTCTTCTATGCCATACTGTATGTTGCGCAGCTTGTTATAAAGCTTCTCGCTTATCGGGCCCGGCTTGTCCCCAAAGACATACGACTTGCCAGTCTCTACATCATCAATGCGTGATATTGGTGAGATGACAGCAGCAGTGCCGCATGCTCCAGCCTCCTCAAATGTTTCAAGTTCCTCTTCTGGTATCTGGCGGCGCTCGACAGTCATGCCAAGGTCTTCAGCCAGCTGCATGAGCGACTTGTTAGTTATAGAAGGCAGAATAGATGATGACTTCGGAGTGACGTAAGTGTTGTTTTTGATTCCGAAGAAGTTTGCAGCTCCGCACTCGTCGATGTATTTCTTTTCCTTTGCATCGAGGTAGAATTCACAGGCGTATCCCAGTTTGTGAGCTTTATCGTTAGCCTGTAGTGATGCTGCATAGTTGCCTCCCACCTTATATATACCTGTTCCAAGCGGAGCCGCACGGTCATGGTCACGCATTATGACGTAAGGGTTTGTTGAGAATCCGCCTTTGAAGTATGGACCTACAGGTGTTACGAAGATGAGGAACATATATTCTGTAGCAGGATGAACGCCAACCTGTGCAGACATGCCAACAAGCAGCGGACGTACATATAGTGTGGCGCCGCTCTCGTATGTTGGGATGAAATCCTGGTTGAGAATAATAGCTTTGTCAACCATTGTATTGAAAAGCTCTGTCGGAACCTCTGGCATCATTATACCACGGCAAGTAGACTGCAGGCGGGCTGCATTCTCGTCAGTGCGGAACACTCTCACCTTGCCGTCAGGACAGCGGTATGCCTTAAGTCCTTCAAATGCCTCCTGTCCGTAGTGCAGGCAAGTGGCAGCAATATGCATATTGACATATTCGTCAGACGAAATTTCTATTTCGCCCCATTTCCCGTTGCGATAGAAGCAACGAACGTTATAGTTTGTCTTGTGATAACCAAAGCCTAAGTTTGA
>JAFPAS010000170.1 GCA_017424205.1 Prevotella sp.
CTCAGTGTGCAGCAACACAGAAGTACAGATATAACTAATCGTCTTGTCATGTAGGGGGTGTGAGGGTGTTACAGATGCAGTTTATTCGCTATATGAAATCAGAAATGCTGCAACGAAATACTGACAGTATTGATGTTCTGATCAGCCTGTCTGCAATCAGGAATGCGGCTTTAGTTCAGCGTGAATGTGCGCGAACCAATCAGATTGCCGTCGCAGAAGATGCTTACGCGGTATGATCCCGCCATGAGTGCCTCAGCCACATTGCAGTATATGCCAACTGGAGTCTCTTGTCCTGTGTATTCGATAGTTTTCTTTGCAGAGTACTGTATCTCACGATTCTCGTATGCAGTAGAGCCAGCCACTGCGAGTGTGCTGCCTGACGGTGTCTTTATCTGCACATAGACAGTCTTGTTGCCAGCCTGAGCAGTTACGTTTTTCGCTATATTAAATGTCACGAAGAACTGTCGGCATTTCTTCAGTTTCTTTGCTGTCTTACCCTTGCTTGTCTGCATCTGGAGGTTTATGGCAGTTGCGTCGAGCTGTGCAGCGATGGCAACCTTCTCTGAGAGCGATGCCTTCTCAGTGTTAAGTCCCTCTATCTGGCGGTTTGCCTCTTCATATTGTCCGCGTATCTGTGTATTTTCTGCACGGAGATTCTGGTTAAGGCGGTTGAGCGAGTCAATCTCAATGATATAGCTACGGATGACGGCACGGCATGTAGCAAGCTCTTTCTTAAGGCGTGCAATCTCACGTGCGTCATTGCTTTTCACCTGCTTCAGCTCCTTCAGCAGTTCCTGGGTGCGGAGCTGTTCCTTTGTCAGCTGTGCGACGAGTGAGTCGTTATTGATTCGTGTCTTCATCTCCGAGTACTGGTCAGCAAACTGCTGGTACTCATTTTCCATCTCCATCTTGTCGAGTTCTGCCAGTTCCTGCATTTCGGCATTGATGGTCTTCTGTTCGTTAAGACTCTGTGTGAGATAAGCCACTACGCCAATAAGGAGCAGAACGACAACAGCAAAAATCGGGATAATAACTTTTTTATTCATTCTTATGCTAATATTTTATTCTAATTGATTACGGCTGCAAAATTATTCAAAATAATTTAATTGACAAAAATTTTTTTTGTATCAAATCGGTTTCTTTTTGAGAATTTAAACTTTATAGCGTATTTTGAAACAAATAATGTACTTTTCAGACATATTTTATAACGCGAAGTTAGTAAAACTACACATAATGGGTGTCAAAGTTGGTCTGTCAGGTCTGACATTCCAACTGATTTTCTGCGATTTATTTAAGGTGGGTTCTATAAATCCCCACAGTTTTTTAATATTGGTGAGAGCTTAATAAATTTTAGTCGCAAAATTGTTTTTTACCCGCCTCTTTTTACCACTCGTATCGGTCGTGCAGCCCGCTACACTCCCTCTTTGGCAGACAACAACAGCTTGACCAAATTTCAATTTCCGACAAAGCAAATTAATAGAATCAACCTTAACAGATTTCACGTCACGACATCAGAAATTTGAATATTTTCCAAAAGGCAGTCTTTGGGCATGCAAGAAGCAGTCTTTTGCCATGCAAGAAGCAGTCTTTTGTCATGCAAGAAGCAGTCTTTTACACAGTAAAATGCAGTCTTTCATTTTAACAGTAACAGCGAAGAGGTAAAAGCCATGCTGTCATCTGAGTTTTACGCCGTATTTTCGCACCCTCTCGGCAATCATCTTCTCAGGGATGATAAGTTTCAGAGTGTCAGTAACGGTATTGATGGTACGTTCGCGCACATAGTCATGGCGTATGTAAAGCGAGACGCTGCGCTGCGACAGATGATCGCCATCTATGCGGCGTACATTGGCACGCTGACGCTCGTCGAGCAGCGGGAGATGCATCTCAGGAATGATGGTGAAGCCGCCATTCTCATCGACTATGCGTATGAGCGTATCGATTGTTCCAGCCTCGTATATATGCCGTCCCTTGTCGCGTGCCTTGCAGAAGCTGAATGCGCTCTCACGCAGACACTGTGCGTCGCGCATTATCCACATATTTTCGTGCTCCAGATTCTCAGGCTTAAACACTGGCAGCTTACGCCAGCAACTCTCAGAGAGATACACCCAGAATGGCTCTGTATAAAGCGGGATTTCATAGACTCCGGCTACAGCATTACCGCTGATTGCGATGCCGGCATCTATTTCACCGCGCAGAAGTGAGGCTATCATATCAGAAACCTTAAGTTCCTTGATAGCCAAATCTACAAATGGATAACGCTCAACATAATTGCGGATGAACTGCGGAAGGATGTAAGGTGCTATAGTCGGACCGACAGACAAAGCGAGTGTGCCAGACACAACATCCTTATTCTCGCTAACGATTTCTTCTATACGGCGGCTTTCTGCTATGACACGCTCAGCCTGGCGTATTATCTTCTCGCCTATAGCTGTAGGCATCACACTCTTATTGCTGCGTTCGAAGATGCGCACGTCAAGCTCTTCTTCTAACTTCTGCAGCATAGCGCTTAACGTAGGCTGTGACACCTGGCATGCCTCCGATGCTTTAGCAAAACTGCGGTAAGCATCAATCGCTATAACATATTTTAATTGTTGTAGGGTCATAATAATAGAAATAATTTATGCAAAGATAACGAAAATAATTTGCAGGACAAGAAAGGATTGTATAATTTTGCAGCAGAAACAAGAAAAAACAATAAGTTGGCATGAACAAACAAAGATTTCATAAACATTTCGCGCATAAAGGAGCCCCAATCTACTGGATTATTATCGCATATCTCATAATCGGATATTTCTTTCCTGCGGTTGGTTTGCTTGCTCTGATCTGCATGATTGGCCCTGTCGTGATGGCAGTGAAGCGCGGACGCTGGTGGTGCGGCAATGCATGTCCGAGAGGCAATCTCTACGACAAGGTATTTTCGAGATTCTCTCCACATCGTCAGATTCCAGCTTTCATGCGTAGCAAAGCGTTCAGAGCATTGATGCTTGTAGTGATTTTTACGGTATTCGGCACTCAGATGTATTATGCTTGGGGCGACTGGAACGGCATGGGACGTGTGTTCTGGAATATCATTCTTGCAACAACCATCGTCGGGATAGTATTATCGCTCACGATTGCGCCTCGTGCCTGGTGTTCGTTCTGCCCGATGGGAACACTCTCTGCATGTGTCACGCCGAAGGCAGACAGACTGCCTGACACTATAAAGACGGTGAGTGTGGGCGATGAGTGCAATGCGAAATGCAAGCTTTGCGCAAAGGTATGTCCGATGCAGCTTACGCCTTACGAGGGCAAAGGAAAAGAAACAGGATTCTTTCATACTGACTGCATAAAATGCGGAACATGCGCTACGGCGTGCCCGCTTAAAACAATCAAATTATCAACCCCTTTAAAACAACACAACTATGGCTAACATTAAAGATTATCAGCAGTTCCTTCGTGGATACGACTACACTGGCAAAACGCCTGTTATAATTGATTTCTATGCTACATGGTGCGGCCCATGCCGTTCGCTTGCACCACTAATTGAAAAGCTCGCAGACGAGTTTGAGGGACGAGTGAAAGTACTGAAAGTAGACGTAGATAAAAACGTTGCTCTGGCAGAGGCTGCACGCATACAGTCTATACCGACTCTGTTCTTCATATCTAAAGATGGCGAGATAGAGCGTCAGATTGGCGGAATGTCATACGGAGCGCTACAGCAGAAAGCTGAAGAGCTGCTAAAGAAATAGTTATTTTGAGACACTAAGACTTACAATGGGATGCTATCACTGCATCCCATTTTTGTTTATCAGGAAGTTATCATGCACTGATTGAGAAGGCGTGTCTGCTGCATCATGATTAAAACGGCAGCATATCATAAGACATAGGCCTCGTATCATTAATTTCAAGAAATCGCGAGGTTTAGAATATATCCACCAGAACAGATAATACAGAAAAATGCCCTTTGCTCACAAATTTTCTGTGTTTTCCTTTTATATTATTATTTAAATATGTATCTTTGCATAGGAATGAATATATGAAACAGAACATGCAATCATTAATATCATATTCTTAAACCTTTCAATAATAACCTCAAATCTATGAAAAAACTATTATCGGCTATGCATATAGCATTATTCATGCTTATCGCAGGGTTTGCATCAACTGCTCTTGCACAGAATACCGGCTACGAGATTACGATGCCAAAAATCGGAAAAATCATCACTGTCACCAAAAACGGAGTGAATCTGCGCAAAGCTCCTAACGCCCAGGCACCACGAATGGTGTGGGTATGCCAAAGCGAAACAGACAATTGCTGGTATACATGGAGCAACGAAAGAAAACTGCCTGGTCATGACTATTCTCCGATGTCTGCCGGACAGGGAACATACTACCTCGTTGTAAGCGAAACACCGCAATGGTACGGCATCACTGTTTCTGGACTAACAGCGTATATTTCAAAACAGTTTGCAAAAGAGGTTACTACGACTCCGATTACTCCGGAAACGCTTCGCAAAACAGGATACTTTGGTTACGACATGAAACAGGCGCCAGGTATAAGCACTGGAAAATATAAAGGATATGTCATGCTTAACATCGCTGGCTTTGAGTCTGACGGCTGTTTGATTGGACATATACATAATGGTCTTGTTGTGTTCACACATAACGTGCCGTTATATCCAAGCTTCTCTGCAGAAACGGTTACACCTGCTCTCACTAAGAGTGAGTCAGGATACGGCTGGAACCTGACATACGGCAAAAGCGCATCGCTGAGCGAGACAGACGATTTCGGCACAAGAATACTTGACGTGAACAAGATTGGCGATAAGACATTCGCTGAGATTCTGCGTGTTTCAGGCGCTACGACTAAGGCAAACGAGTCTGTCACTATCTATGCCAACATAAATGGTGAGATAAAGATGATTGCTGAGATTAGCGTTAAGGATATCCCTATACAGAACAGAGTGATGGTTAGATTCTAAAGTCGCATCAGACTTATAGCGAATACTAAACACATATAAACAGATAAGGCGAACTGATGTCAGTTCGCCTTATTTGTTTATGTTGTCCGTTCAGATTATTTATGTCGTCTTAACGATTTACGCTCAAACACATATGCTTCCATATGACTGAACTATTCCTTTATCAAGCGTGCCTTTGATGCTACAGCCTGGGCAAGAGCGAGGAATGCCTGGCCCACTGGCGAAGCCACATCCATTGCTGCAGGACGGCCGTTATCGCCATTCTCGCAAACACTCTGCACGATAGGAAGTTGTGCAAGCAAAGGCAGCGAGAGCTGTTCTGCCAGGTTCTTACATCCGTCTTTTCCGAAGATATAATACTTATTTTCTGGAAGTTCGGCTGGTGTGAAGTATGCCATATTCTCTATGAGTCCGAGAATAGGCACCCTGACCTTGTCGTTCTGGTACATATCTATACCCTTGCGTGCATCTGCAAGTGCCACCGCCTGAGGTGTAGATACTATCACTGCACCTGTTATCTTCAGTAATTGCAGAAGCGAGAGGTGTATATCGCTGGTTCCTGGAGGCGTGTCGAGTATGAGAAAATCGAGTTCTCCCCAATTAGCATCAGCAATAAGCTGTTTCAATGCAGAGCATGCCATGCCGCCACGCCACAGAGTGGCTGTCTCTGGCGACACAAAGAAACCGATAGATAGCAACTTCACGCCATAAGCCTCAACGGGCTCGATAAGCTGGCGTCCGTCTACATCAATTGCGTACGGGCGAGCGTCCTCGCATCCGAACATCTTAGGCATTGACGGTCCGAAGATATCAGTATCAAGCAGTCCGACACTATAGCCAAGACGTGCAAGCGACACTGCAAGATTTGCTGAGACAGTAGACTTGCCGACACCGCCCTTGCCAGAACTTACGGCAATGATATTCTTCACCTGCGGCAGCAGCGGTTCGTCTTTCGGACGTGGCTTTGTCTTGAATTCCGTCTTTATCGTAACATCGACATCCTTGCTGACATAATAATGTATAGCAGCCTCTGCTGCCTTTAGTGTAGACTTCAGGAATGGGTCAGTCTCTTTAGGGAATAGCAGTGTGAATGTCACCGACATGCCATTGATTCGCACATCGTCAACAAGCATTTCGCTCTCTATGAGGTTTTTCTTTGTACCAGCATACATTACCGTAGCCAGTGCATCAGTGATTAGCTTTGGATATAACGTCACTTTCTCCATTAGTGTATTATTTTTGCTGACAAGCAGACTTGTTAATGTGTTGACATATTTACTGGCTGACAAACAAACGGCAGTGCCAACATACTGCACTGCCGTCTGTTCGTCAAGTAATATATTTTTTTACAATACTGTTTCTGAAAGACGCTTTGCCTTGTCACGCAGCACATCTGTTCCTTCTTCGATAGGACCATAAGCCAGAACAACAGCCATGCGGCGGCCTTTGTGCGCATCTGGCTTACCGAAAATGCGGATGCGTGTATTTTCTTCTGCAAGCACGTCATTGAGATTATAGTCTGGAGGGCAGTCGTAATCACGGTCAGCAAGAACAACTGCTGATGCGCCTGCATGCTCAAGCTTGATGCTATTGATAGGCAATCCGAGCACTGCACGCAGATGAAGCTCGAACTCAGAGAGGTTTGTTGAGTGTGAGAGTGTCACCATGCCTGTATCATGTGGACGTGGAGAAAGTTCAGAGAATACCACACCTGTTTCTGTAAGGAAGAATTCTACACCCCAAATGCCTGCACCTGTCAGTGACGCTGTCACCTTCTCTGCCATATCCTGTGCATCCTTAAGGTCTTTTTCTGATATCTGATATGGCTGCCATGACTCACGGTAGTCGCCGCTTATCTGCACATGTCCGATAGGAGGGCAGAATAATGTCGGACCATTTTTCTGTGTCACTGTGAGCAGTGTGAATTCTGATGTGAAATGTATGAATTCTTCAATGATAACCTCTTTCACATCGCCGCGTGCTCCTTCCATGGCTGCATCAAAAGCAGGACGAAGCTCTTCTGCACATTTCACTGTGCTCTGTCCGTGTCCAGAAGAAGACATAAGAGGCTTGATGACACATGGGAAACCTATTTCCTTGCTTGCCTCAAGCAGTTCGTCGTATGTCTTTGCGTAGAAGTATTTTGCTGTACGCAGACCAAGCTCCTTTGCTGCAAGATCACGTATTGCCTGACGATTCATGGTGTAATTCACCGCACGCGCAGAAGGTACAACCTGTATGCCCTGCTTCTCAAACTCGAAAAGACGTTCTGTACGTATGGCTTCAATCTCAGGGACAATAATGTCTGGCTGATGCTTAGCTACAACCTCTGCCAGTTTGTCGCCGTCAAGCATAGAAAAAACCTCACGCTCATCTGCAACCTGCATTGCTGGCGCATTATCATATTTATCACATGCTACAACATACACGCCTTTGCGCTTTGCAGCAATAACAAACTCCTTGCCCAATTCTCCTGAGCCAAGTAACAGAATCTTCTTCATTAATAATAGTTTTGCGGTTATTTTGTGCTACAAAGTTACACATTTATTTACTATTAGCCAAGAATACGAAGATAAAACTTTCACTTCTTTTAGTTTTTGGATGATTATAGAAAAGAAAAAACATGCAAAAGACTGGCATATTGACTTTATCAATGTGTCTCAAATGCTCAACTTCTTAGGTTTTAAAGTTGTGAATGAATAAGAGTTATTATCACCTTATAACCTTTATGTCAAACGACCTCATAGCCAACGAAACTGGAGCTTGCGACTGTGAAACTGATGAGGGATTGCTCCCGAACTATAGTTGATTTCGATAATAATTGGTGCTGCCTATTAGTAATTCTGGCAAGACAACAGATAAAAAAACATACTATTCCGGAAACACGACTGTCATCCTTCTGCACCATATCTGCACAAGCCAGAACACACTAAAAGACAACAGGTTACACACCTGTGTGCAGATGTGCAGATATATTTTAAATAAAAAAAACAGAGTAAAGAGCAAAGAGAACAGTTTTCCATTTTGCCCCTTTCACTTTGATAAGCCACTTTTGCAACTGAGTTGCAATTAATTTTATGTAACTTTGCACCCAAATTTCAGTATAATCAATCACAAAAACCCCATAACAACAAAGATGAGAAAGATATTGACATGCATTTTATTAGCTTCAGCTACAGTTGCAATGGCACAGCATAATCACAGCCATGACGAGCATGACAGCATACATCACGAGCATGAATTGCACGAGGTGCACGTGACAAGCAAGACAGGAACACGACGTCTGGGCGGTGCTGTAAACGGTACACGCATCGGACAGCACGAACTGCTGCGTGCCGCCTGCTGTAATCTCGGTGAGAGCTTCACAACAAATCCTGCAGTCGATGTGTCATACAC
>JAFPAS010000171.1 GCA_017424205.1 Prevotella sp.
TAGCACAAAGACCATCTTCGATAACTGATAAAACCTTCTCAGAGAAATATAGTCTGTCATTCAATTTGTATTGAGGAATAGTCTTTAAATATGTAATTCTATAATTTACAGTCTGAATACTATCAGTTTCTATAATAAAGACTTCATAGTTATATTCAATATTTTCAACTTTATGCTTTTCTAACTGAGTTTCGCACATATAGAATGTAGGCAAACTTCTTTTAGTGGAAGCATCCAAAACCTGTTTTTCAGCCGGATAAATCGGAACATAACGTTCGCCTAATTTACGGGTCAATGCTGTAACCCTATCTGGAAGAGGATTAATAATTAAATCCGGCCATTTAATGTCTGGGCGTTCTACCCATTCAAAGGTATATGTTCCAGGAATAGCCTGACAACCATAGACTTTATCTCCACATTTTCTTACCTTACCGACGAGCTGGCTAGATGCAGCTGGTAATTCCGTTACTTCTGCCCAACCGTCTGGTAATTCTTCCATGATACGGATAATGCCATTACTAATGACATCTGTAACCTCGACGTCTGAAAGAGCTAAATTCTGAGCTGAAAGTTCTGCAATAACAGACATTAAATCTTTTAATCCCGCCACGGCTTCTGTGCCAGCGACTGATTGTCCATTGCCACATAGGGAACACTTTTGATAAGAATCATTTATAAGTGCGTTTACTGTTGTAGACATAAAAATCTCCAAATATTATCTTATATATTTATTATAACAAAAAAGGGCAGAGGAACTTCCTCTGAACCCTTTTATAATCGTTATTTCAGTATTACTTAGACCTTGAAATAGCCAAGAACAGCTTTTCGAGGATCTGGCAACGTACAAGCATATGGGAGATCCAATCTTGTGAGAGTGGTCATATTCTGGCCATTTCCGTAAGTGGACATCTTGATGGAAACGTTGTTGACAGTTTCAGTAACGTTTTCAGAACCCGGAAGGTCGCTGAAGCTATACTTATCAAAACCAACGGCATCTTCAGTTCTGCACTGGCCAATAGCATACTTACCAGTTGCAATAGCAGTGGTTAAGTTACCAGTGGAAGCAGTGAGAGCTTCATCAATTACAGCGTTAGCATTGTTGATGTTGTAACCCTTAACAGCGAGACGGATTTCAGGAACAGCAGAGTTGTTATCTGCAACGACATAGAGATCCTGGTCAGTTTCCATACCGTCGACACCAACAATCTTAGCACCTGGGAACTTGAACGGATAGAACGGAGCGTTGTCTGTAACAGCAACCTTGTAACCTGCAGTAACAGTGTTGTTAGAAGCGTCCTTAGCAGTGATAGCAGTTGTAGCGAAGGAAGCGGTTGGAGTAGCTGTCCATTCAACAACTGGCATGAGGGATTCTTCGATAACAGAAGCGCCAGCATACTGACCTAAATAAGCGTCCTTATAAATCTTGGACTGGATTTCGCTCGGAATGAAGTTTGCGAGACCACCAGCAGCGATTGTACCTGCGATAGAAGGCTTAACGAACGAAACCTTAGTACCAGCGACACCAACTTCGTCAAGAGCCTTAGACATATCGGTAAGTGTTTTGAAGGAAGCGTTACCAGAAACAACCTGGAATGCCTTTGGAACAGTCTGTTCAATAGCGTCCTTTTCAACAGAACGAGCGAGCTTGACACCACGAGGCTTAGCAATTTCGTTAGTGAAAGATTCAATATCGGTTAAACGGTTCCATGCATCGAGTTCGATAGAAGTATTCTTGTTCTGAAGAGTAACATCGACTTCGACTTCGTTAATGGTATCTGGATTTGCTTCGAGACCATCGGCAACTTGACCCGGGTCAGGAATATAAATGGAATAAGTCTTGCCATACTTCTTGCCATCAAGTTCACCCTGTGACATATAGGAATGAGCTTTCTTTAAGTATGGAAGGTTGTCATAAACTTCACCAGCGATGAGCTTGGTCTTGTGGTTATTGCTGAACTTGTTACCAGCACCTGTATTCTTAATCATAATGATAATCCTTTAATGTTTAATGTGTTCTGAGATACTCTAATACTGAATCGTCCGAATCAAATATAGAGCCCCTTGTTGTTTCTTGCTGCAATCCTGGCTTGCCAACTACTGGAGCAGGTGCAACCATTTCTTTACGAAGTTTGGACTCAAGTTCTCTGATTTTGAATTGCCTATCCATGTCAGTAACAGATTCGTTGAACATGTCTTCTACAATTTCCGGCTTCGTTGCCATTTCATAGAGAATCTTCGGACCTAAATCGCTTCTCATTATATACATTGCTGTTTCTTTGTCAGAATCAACGAGTTCACCTAATCCATTCTGAAGTGCTTTTCCGATTGTTTCACGATACTGTTGTTCGGCTTCTGGAGTCTTAAACAGTTTCTTTACATTTTCGTCTGCACGAGAACGATATGTGTTAATTTCTTGATCCTTACGAGACTGTTCAGCATATGCTTTCTGAGCTTCTTGCAACTTAGAGTTCCACATGTTATCGAAACGCTGTTGAACTAAAGCATCAATATAGCTATCGTCTGTCTCGAACTGTTCACGATTCAAAGGCTGATACTTATTTGGATTTTCGAGTTTGTCGAGTCGCTGCAATAGTTCATTATATTGATTCTGCAACTGACTATAACGGTCCTCGTATTTCTGTTTCTGCCTGCCCAATTGCTTGCGGAAACTATAAGTCATCTCTTCTTCGTGAGTCCTGCCACCATTGCCCTTTTCAATGACGTCTTTGTTTTCTACTCCAGGGACTTGCTGAGGGTCTGCTGTTTCGGAGGGGGTCTGAGTATCTTGATTTTCTAAACTTTCAGCATCGTTTAAATTATCTTCGACACCATTAACCATTTCTTCATCAATCATGTTTTTACCTATAAGTGCGATTAGGGTTCGCATTACCCATTGTTATATTTATAAAAGCAATTATCCCATAAATTGGCATTGCCTTGTTGTTCTCTCCAATAATAATCCTCTAGGCTGATCATCAGTATAGAAGCTCAAAGCAAAGGCGTCTGCAGAGTCAGGAGAACGTTTCAGAATTAATCGAATATCGTCTTTGGGGATTAATTGAATACGATCGTGATTGCTCATGATATATCGCGTAGCCTTTAGTTCCTCTCTTAACTGTTCGTCCAATCCAGAAATGCCATGGTCGACAATGTAACGTTTTGCTTTCAAATAGATTTCTGCTCGTGAGTTTAGATATGCCTTGTCTTCTGGAGCTCCACCGAATGGTACTAGATTTACTAATGATTTATATTCAAAATCCATTAACAATTCATATAATCCTAAACCAAATGCCTGGTCAATATTAATTCCAGAGAAATTAGAAGCACCATATTCGTGAATCCAACGCTTTACCAACGCAAACATATCTTTATTTGTCGTGACACCAATACGTTCTATCTTTTCTATATGATTGCCTTTTCGTAATAATATACAGTTGCAGTCTCTTCCCAAACCGCTCATATCTATACCAATAGAGAGGCAGGTTCCAGAAGTAGGTGCAGGTTCTAGTAATGAGTCAGTAAAGATTGCACCAGAATTTTCATCGTCACACTCTATACCCAAAAATTCTCTTTGCCATGCAGCTTCAGAGAGACAAGATTTTCGCATCAATTCGATTTCTTGTTCTGTGATTTTCGGGTTATCTCTTGTTGTTGCGGTGA
>JAFPAS010000172.1 GCA_017424205.1 Prevotella sp.
CAGATTCCGCAGATTATGCAGATACTGTTTTCATACAGAATCTCTATTAAAGACAACTAGGACAACAAGGGACAAATTTCTAAAGTAAGATTGTCTGAGATTGTCTGTATTGTCTCTTGCATATTAAAGACTACCTGGGCAACAAGGGACAATTTGTTTTGAATGTTTTGAGTGTTTTGTTTATAACGAACACGGATTGCTCGGATGGTCACGAATTATTTAAGACGAAAACATTGAAAACAGTTAGTTAACGAGTAAACGAGTAGACAAGTTGACGAGTTGCTTGTTAACGTTGAATTATCGTGAATTATACGTAAATTTTAGACCGTGGATTTCTATAACCAAAACCTGCAAAACTTTTAAAACCTTTTAGTTATAAATGTTTTATTTATAACGACCAGAGATATTTTAGCACGCAGATTGGGCAGATGTTTCTTTGCACACAGAACTCTCCGGTTAGTTTTATACGTGTTGTCTATGCAAATATAAATTAGGCGAGGAATCATGCTAATACTTGGATAGCATAATTCCTCGCCTTATTATTTTACTCCGAATGAAAGCTCGTATTATATGAGCTATATGCGCCTATTATTTCTTCTTGTATATCATCTTCACTGGACGATAGCAGATATTCTCATATTTCTTGAGCACGGTGCCCTTGTCTGTATCAAACGCCCACACGCTGCCGTTCTTGCCTGTAGCGTTTGGCTCATAGAATGATACGTATGTCACCTTATGGTCAGCACTCATTTCAAATCCGGTAATAACCGCAGAATCAGAGCCAACAGAAAGCAGGACATCGCTATTTGTAATAAGCTGCGATGTCGTGAAGTTCCAGCGCATCACCTTGTTGCCGTTAGCAAAGAACATAGAGTAATATGTCATATTTGCTATAGTCGGTGTGGTATGAGACACTGGACATGCACCGACACCTGCAATCTTCACACCACCATTGTCAGAAAGGTAGCTCTCAGATGTGTCGTAGTTATATCCCCAGAAAGATGTGCTCAATGTAACCTTCTGTATGAGCTGTCCAACGGTAACGACAATAAGCGCCTGGGCATCGGTTGTGCGGCTCTGCTCTGGCGTCATACGGATGTATGTCATCTTTGCCAGTTCTTTACCGTTAAAGTAATTCACATTGCCTGTGCATGCCTCGCGTGTGGCATGGTATGTCTTGCTGCAGTAATATGGTCCGTATCCGTTATATAGCATGGCAAGTCCGTTAACTTCATTGTCCCACATAAGAAGTTCATAATTAAATCCGCTTCCATTGTCATGAACAATAATATTCTGCGCATAATTGTACTTCATCTTTGTAGGATTGACTACGGCACCTTCTGTAGTAGAGAACTCATACACATTGCCATTCTCACAGAGGATAGGATATGCCACACCCGCTGCATCCATTGACGGGATGCCAAGCATAGTAGGCTTGAAGTCGGCATACTCTGCTACTGTCAGGATGTTCTCAGCCACCATTGTTTTCTCGTTGAGATAATAGATGGCTGGCACGTCGGCTGAAGTTCCGTCGCCCTGGCACGCTATAATCAGTCGGCCACCGCTCTGCACGATATCAACAGGATTTGACGCGAAATTGATGTCGTCATTATTGACTGTGAGACAGTCGTAATCATAGAAGCTTGACTCACCGCCTTCTTCTGCCTCCTGCATAAATGCAAGCATCGGCTTGCCGTCGGCATCAGCAGAAATTATAGTCAGTCCTTCTTCGTAAGGCGAATTTACGTTAAGCTTGAAAGGGAAGAAAGCTTTGCCGTCAGCATTTTCAACAATCAGACGACACTGCCACGAACCGAGGGTCTCGCCTGTGTATGTCAGCACAGGCTCCTGGCTGTATACCTTCTGGTCAATCTCCCAAGTGTAGGTCAACGGAAGTTCTGTATTGGCTTGTATGCACTGAGGTGTTATGGTGAGTGTCTCGTTCTTGTTGATATTATACACACTCTTCACGCTGCCCTCTACAATAGTTATTTCAGAGAGTTCTCTGTCGCCTATTGTTGTTTCGTCGCTAAAACATGATGTCAAAGCAAAGGACATCATGGCAGCAAAAACCATATATATGTATTTGTATTTCATTTTCTATTAATATTTTTATATTGATAGGCTATGTTACATATTACCGATAACAGAGATTATGGCTCTGGGAAATCAAATGGGAAGTCAGGATACATAGCGAGTATCATATCCCTATTGTTCGGATCATTGAAGAAGGCATACATCGGCTGGTATATATACTTCTTGAATATGGTGCGATACAGATATGGGTCGCCATAAGGTATATGCTCCAGATTCTCTCCATACGCCTCAACCATTGCCTTATAAGTTTCTGGCAGCACGGTCTCTATCGCATGATAGTACTCTACCATCTTGATGAACTTATATGGATGCCACTCGCCAAGTGTAGACTTATTCCACACCTTGTCGCCATGTGCGTTATACCATTCTGGCTGCTCGATTGAATTGTCAAATGTGAGTTGTCTCACCTGACTCTTCTCGTTCAGAGTTGGAGCGAAATGCTCGTTCTTCTCTAATCGCAGCACTATGGTATACTTGGTATATCCCTCAGCATATGTGCCAGCAAGTCCGTCACGAAGAATTTCTACCGGGATGTATCCGTTAATAGAATCAGGCATAACGACAGCTTCGCCTATTCTGTATTGCACTCCCTCTTGAGCAGTTGTCTTTGAAGCATCAATGCTGAAGTTTACCTTTCTTGAGTCCTTGCTGGTCGGTCCCATAATACGGAACGGAACCTTATATGTGTGCGAGCGTACTTCTACTGGTGTAACACCGAACGAATACTCGAGTGTATCTTTTGTGAAATACACGCCTGAGTCGTTCGTATCAAAAGTCATATAGTCTGTCTCGCTGCATGATGCCATCGTCATTGCGAAAGGTATCAGCATAGCTATAATTTTCTTTATTTTCATAATCTTATGAGGCAGCACCTCTTTTTATGTTTTGACCTTGCTGATCAAAGCTAAACTTATTTTCTGTTATCTATCTCGATGTCTGGTATAGGAATGTTATATATACCGTCTGCAGGAGTATATGTCACCTTATTATCGTATGACACGATATTTAGGTTCTGTCTCTTCATGTTGAAGAATGTCTGTCCTTCGCCGAAGTATTCCTTATAGCGTTCTGTATTGATAAGGTCCTGAGTAAGCTTCATGTCTGATGCAAGCGGCTCCAAGCCACGGCTCTGCACCATAGTGTTGTAATAGTCTACAGCCTTGTCATAGTCATTGTCGAGCAATGCTTCTGCTGCTATATAATACATCTCTGGCAGACGAATCATATTGATACCGAGAATGAGTGATGACGGACGTGCCGATGCATTGTTTTCCTTCTCATAGATATCAGTAAACTTGCTAAGACGATATACTGTCTGTCCGCCAAGGTCAATAGATGTGAAGTATGCTGTGGTGCGATAGTCAAGACCGCTGACATTCTGCTCATACATCTCCATAAAGTCCTCGCGAAGCGTCAGAGCGTAGTATGATGTTGTCTGCTCAAGCTTAGGATTGACGAGTGAGAAGAAATTAGCATAGTATACACCGAAAAGACACTCCTTCTGTGACAGCACGCCTGCAAGGTCATTTATTACCTCTGTCTTTGTCTTCAGTGTGGCCTTGCTTGTCTGTATTACTTTCTCTGCATACTCTAAAGCCTTCTGCTTGTCGCCCATTGTAAGATATACTCTGGCAAGCAGCGCTCTCACGGCATGAACATTAAAATGTATCTGACGGTCTGTCATGAAGATTGTCTGGTCTGTATACTCATCTTCATTCGCCAGCATCTGCTCTGCTTCAAGAAGGTCGGCAAGCACATGCTCATAGTTCTTTGCAAGACTCTCAAACTCTGGTGTCTTCAAAGAGAATTCTGTAGCATAAGGTATACCAGCAGCATTAGGGTTTACTGTATACTGCTCTGCAAAGAGGCGCATAAGGTCAAAATGCATGAATGCGCGTAAAGCAAGCGCTTCTCCACGATAGATTGTTGCAGGGAATGTTGATGCATTCTCTACGATAGGAGAATTAAGCACACTGTTAACATTTGATATGTTCTTATACATACCAATCCAAATAGCCTCAAATCTGTCCTTCACACTGGTATTGGTGTAATCGAACTTGCCGAGAGCTGTTATGGCGTCATTGCCATAGCAATAGAGTGTGTGAGACATAATCTCAAGCGAAGAGAAATACATCTCCTGGCCGTAGAGCGACCCTGTACGCAACTGTGAATAGGCTCCGTATAGTGCGTCTTCGATACCCTCATTGGTAGAGAGCAGTTCATCACGCTTGACCTGTCCTTCTGGTGTAATATCGAGGAAGCTCTCACACGATGTTATCATCAGCAGCGCGCAGAAAGCTGATATTATTGTTCTTATCTTGTTCATGTGTTTATTGCTTTAATAAAATCTCTAATTCTTCTATGTGTGCTTTCTATATTACAGAGTAATATTTACGAAGAACTCAACGCCTTGGCTGTAAAGGTAGCTTGTACCGCGCTCTATCTTTACTGATGAGAGACGGATAAGGTCGGTGAAGTTCATGCCGCAACGCAGATTACGCACATACATCTTACGGCAGAGGTCGTCGCTGAATTCATAGCTGATGTTCAGTGTACCCAAAGTGAAAGTATTCTCCTTCTCTGCAAAACGGTCTGTCTGCTGCGGACGTGAACTGTCAGCGATATCCTTGTATAGCGCTACATCGCCTGGCTGGCGCCAACGATCATCAAACACACGCTGGTCAGCATTATACTTAGGGTCAGAACCTTCAACCTTGCTGACACGGGTAGTATTGTATATCCAAGCACCAAGACGCATATTGAGCAGAGCATACACACTGAAGCCCTTCCAATAAACATTCGTGCTGACTGAACCTGTGTACTGTGGCTCAGTATCACCTATCAGCACCTTGTCGTCTGGGTCGTATGTGAAAGTCTTCTCGCCATTACGCTTGATGTAAACTTCCTTACCTGTAGCTGGGTCGATACCTGCAGAGCGAACAAGTTTCAGCGCTGTTGTACTCTCGCCTTCTGCATACTGTGGAAGTGGTACGAGCGACATGCCAGAATTCTCCTGATTCTCCTTATTTATCTCTTCAAGCGCCTTGTTGATCTTAGTGATCTTATTGCGGTTGACATATCCCATTGTACCGAGCTTCCAGTAGAAGTCGCGTGTACGGATAAGATATCCATCAAGCTGGAACTCAAAGCCCTTGTTCTGCATCTCGCCAAGATTAGAGATTGCCGATGTCACACCAGTAGAAGGTGCCATTGACTTGTTGAGCAGAAGGTCTGTAGTATTTCTTACATAAGCATCGATGACAAGATTGAGTCGGCGGTCAAACATAGAGAAGTCAAAACCGAGGTTATAGTTCATCGTACGCTCCCATGCAAGGTCGACATCACCGATTGCGAGAGGTACGGCACCGATGCCATTCTTATATTCATAAGTATTCAGATACTTATACATAGTCATAGCCTGATATGGGCTGAAGTTCACCTTACCTGTATAGCCCATGCTGAAACGAAGCTTCATCAGGTCGATATTCTTCTTGATATCCTTCATGAAACTCTCATTGAGAATGTTCCATCCGGCACCAGCCGACCAGAAGTTGCCCCAACGGTTATTCTCACCAAACTGTGAAGAACCTGTTGTTCGCCATGTTCCGTCGAGGAAGTAACGGTTGCGGTAAGAGTAGTTGGCTGTGAGGAATGCACCTACAGTTGCTGTCTCGCCCTGTGAGCCGCCAGGCTGTGAGTCTGTCGGATATCCGGCAGCATTGCCTATAAACGACAGATGGTCGTTGAAGAAGCCAATAGCCTCTGTTGTCTCGCTCTTATCCTTGCTGTGTGTAGCCTCCCATCCTAAAGATGCACTAATGAGCGAGTTGTCCTTAAACATCTTATTATATGTGCTGACAACATTCGCACTCCAGTTTGTTGTGCTCATTGTTGACTTCACGAGCTGACCTCTCTTAGTCAGGTCAGGCTGATTCTTATAATATTGTGACTTTGGCGATGTAAACGTATCAGCCCATCCCAGTGTGCTTGTAATGCTGAAATGACCTGTGAGACGGAACTCCTTGTTTATATCCCATCTAAAGTCAGTATTGTTTACAAAAGAGTGTGTGCCGTCTTTTGCAAAGCTGCCTAACAACGCCTCATACAGTGGGTTGTTCAAATCCCACGCAAGATTTGTATTTACCGTGCCGTCTTCGTTATAAATCCTGTCATAAGGATTCATCTGTGTATACTGTGAGAATGAGCCGTATGGTGTATCCTTTGTATCAATCTCAGAATACGTTGTTCGGTTTGATAGCTGTATAGTGTTTTTGATATGGTAGTCAAGCTTAAATCCAATAGAATAACGCTTACGATAGTCGTCCTTCATAACACCCTGAGTGTTAGCATAACGGCCTGAAAGTTCGTAGCGCAGATTTGAAGCACCACCATAAACACGAAGCGAATGGTCATGAGAGAATGCTACACGTGCTGGCTGTGAAAGCCAGTCAGAATTTTGTCCAGCAGCCACTCTCTTATAACGTTCGTTATACAGTTCGTCTAACTGATACTGCATTGGCAGTCCTGTTGATGGGTCGATAGATCCTTTTGCGTCATACAGTCCTGCCATTTTCTCATACTTCAGTTTGTCTGAAGCATTGAGCACGCTATAATCGCTTAGCATAGGGAACTGCAGGTCGCCTGTGAAGCTATATGACACACGCGGCGTAGAGTTTTTAATAGGCTTGCGGATGATGACAATCACACCATTAGCCGCCTTTGAACCATATAGGGCTGTAGCAGAAGCATCTTTCAAAACGTTGATGCTCTCTACTTCATTCATATCCAAGTCATATAGTTCCTGCATTGAAATCTCACTGCCATCAAGGATAATAGTTGGCTGATTTACATCCTGACCGCCGTTGGTGAACGAGCTTGTACCGCGCAGCACCAATTCCTCCACATGGTTAGGGTTAGAACCCTGTGATGAGTTCTGCACCATTGCCATACCTGGTGTAAGAGCAGCAATAGCAGAAATGATATTGGTATTTGACACAGTTTTCAGTTCATCACCCTTAATCTGTGCCACTGAACCTGTAAACGTTTCCTTGTTCTTGTTTACGAAACCAGTAACAACGACCTCCTGCAAGGCATGGGTATCATCCTGCATGAAGATTCTCAGCTTATCCAGATTCTTTGCAGAAGAACTGAGAGTCTCTGTGTTCATACCCATAAATGTCACCTTGATATCAAACTTGCTTGACGGTGCGATAATCTTAAAGTTACCATCAAAGTCTGATGTCGTACCAGAGACGAATTTATCGTTCTGATAAATAGCAATACTTGCACCTGGCAATGGCTCGCCAGTTGTCTTTTCAAAGACTGTGCCTGCTACAGTAACAGGGGTCTTGCCTGTTTGTTTGTTCTGTGTTTCAATCTTGCTTTCTGCGAAAGACTGCATAGGACATGCAAGTGCCATAAGCGTCAGCACACAGCAACCTAAGAGAGAATGTCTGATGTGTAAATCAGTAAGTTGTTTTTTCATTGCCTATATGATTAGATAGGTGTACGTTTCTAAGTCTTTTTGCAACTTAGTTTTGAAGAATAAAGTTGAGTCCTCTATCACCTTTATAGAGAACTCAACCTTTTTTATCATTTATAATTATTTAATCACAACCTTCATCACTGCTGATGGAGTCTTAACAACATACATGCCGTTAGCGAGACCATTGATGTGTGATGTTGTACCCTCAAATACTACACGGCCAGCAAAGTCATAAACAACAACTGGCTGTGCCTCGCTGAGTACTACTTCACCGTTTACAACCTGGATGTTGTCGTTTGTCTCAACTGCAGTAATATCTGTTGATGTGCCCTTTGTCACAACATTCTGGCTGAAGCCTGCAACATAAGTTGTCTCCTTGCCATACTCACCCTTAACAACGAAGAATGGGCTGAGTGAGAATGTGCCGTCACCATTTGACTTGAGTTCAAGCGCTGTTGCTCCACCCTGCTCATCAACGAGCTTGTAGAATACGCCTTCAACTGACTTAATATACATGCTACCGCCGTATGCTGACTGAAGGAGGATGCTTGATGCCAATGGGTCTGTTGCAGAAGGTTCGAAGTCGATACCGCCATAGTTGATATTCACTACGTCATAGCCGAGGAACTTAGTAACGAGGTAGATACCCCAACCTTCGTTGTACTCAATTACCATCTCTGACTCTGCAGCGAAATCGCTACCACCGTCAAATACCTGGAAGTTGCCTGACTTCAGTGTGTATGTACCAGGCCATTCTATCTTCTCCTCTTCAGCTCCCTTAACCTTTACAGTATTCTTGTCGAAGCCTGCAACATAAGTTGTCTCCTTGCCGTACTCACCCTTAACTACAAAGAATGGGCTGAGTGAGAATGTGCCGTCGCCGTTTGACTTGAGCTCAAGTGATTCTGTACCACCGTTAGCATCAACAAGCTTATAGAATACGCCCTCTGCTGACTTAACGTACATGCTGCCACCATATGCTGACTGCAGTTTGATATGTGCTACGTTAGGATCTGTTGCAGATGGTTCGAAATCGATACCGCCATAGTTGATGTTCACTACGTCATAGCCGAGGAACTTAGTAACAAGATAGATACCCCACTCTGCATTGTACTCAACAACAAGCTCTGACTCTGCAGCGAAATCGCTGCCACCATCAAACACGTTGAAGCTGCCTGACTTCAGAGTGTATGTGCCTGGCCATGTGAAAGCAGGAGCGTCAGCACCGTCTTTCTTTGCCGAACCAGACATATACCACTGCATGTATCCACCTGG
>JAFPAS010000173.1 GCA_017424205.1 Prevotella sp.
ATAGTGCCTGGTCGAGTACACATTGGTTCGTACTCGAATCGGCCTCCCTTAACGACTATAGTGTCTATTTCAGATAATGCACCATCGGTGCTATAAACGACAAACTCACCCTGATTCAGATTCAGCAGTCGTCCGTCAAGTCTTATATGCTTGTCGTCTGGACCGCATGCAACCAGAATCAGGGTGAGAAGTATAAGTATATTTCTCATTTATATTTCTGCAGGGTGTTAATGGTATCAGGTGTCAGAAGATATGTTCTGACACCTGAACCACTTTTATATATTACGCTTTATTATTTTACGTTGTTGAATTCAAGGTCGTTCTCTGCGTATGTAGCGAGGCTTGCGTCCTTTGAAATAGCGTCTTTGAGGTATGTGTTAGCAGCGTAAGAGTTGCCCTGACGTGCGCTGATGAGTGCGCGGATGTAGTCAGTTACGCCGTCACCATCGTTACCGATGCTCTTGATTGTGTTGAGAGCGCCAGCATAGTCCTTGTTGAGGAGCTGTGCAAGAGCAGCAACGTTGTTCTTCTGACCCTTGAGGTTGTCAAGCGCTGCAGCGTAGTCACCCTTTGCAATGTTGAATGTACCGAGAGCGAACTTGTAGTCGTTAGCGTCGATAGCCTGTGAGATGAACTCCTGAGCCTTGTTTACGTTGCCAGCCTTGAGAGCTACGAGTGCAAGGTTAGCCTTTGCCTCAGCAGCCTTAGGGTTGATTGCGAGAGCCTTCTCAGCATACTGCTGTGCAGCCTTCACGTCGTTGTTCTTGAGAGCCTGAACAGCGAGGTTGTTGAATGCACGGTAGTCGTTAGGATAGATGCTTGCTGCTGTCTTGTAGATTTCAGTAGCCTTATTGTTGTCAACACCGTTGAGAGTTGCTGCGTAGAGGATTTCGTCAACAGAGAGCTGCTTAGCGTCTGCTGCATACTGCTGCTGGATCTGCTCGTCGCTACGTCCTACTGTCTCATAGTTGATGATGAGACGTGAACGGCGAAGCTCTGGGAGAATCTCGTCAGCGAGCTGACGGAAGCCTGCGCTCATATTCTTAATCTGCTGCTCACGCTCTTCTGGATCCTGGTACATTGAAAGCACGCGGAGGATGAGTTCCTTATCCTGCATGTTGCTTGCTGCAACGAGCTGCTGGAAACCTTCCCAGTCCTGTGCTGTGTACTGTCCTGTTACGTTAGCCTCAGCGTTGATCTTCTTGAGCTGTTCCTTAACGTACTTCTCTGAAACATTCTGACGCTTAGCAGCGAGCTTGTCATTGAATTTCTCGCCACCATCAGGTGAAGCATAAGCTTTTACTTCGATGTTTGAGAGGATATAAGCCTCTTTCTCGTTGTTGATAGTACGGAGAGTCTCGAGGAAATCCTGTACTGTTGTGTTGTTGAGTTCGCCCTTACGGAGCTGTGCTTGGTTGATGAGGAACTTGATGTTCGCAGCCTGGCGTGCCTGACGAACGCGCTGGAATGTGTCGAGAGCGATGCAGCCACCGTTCTGAGTCATAGCCATACGGTAGAGCTCAGATGTAGCGATGATACCGTTAGCCACCTTAACAGCAGGAACTTCTACAACTTTCTTTCCAACCATAGCGTTGAAAGAGAGGTAGAGGTCGCTCTTGTGGTATGTGTCAGTGTATGGGAAGTCAGCCTTCATTGTGTAGTGACCACCGAGCTTGTAGCTGATAGTCTGGTTGTTTCCCATAACTTTCTCTCCCTGGAAAGTAGCTGGTGTGCCACGGAGGATAGAACCGTCAGCTGCGCGAAGTTCTGGTGTAACTGTTACGACAGCCTTCTTCTTCATATACTTCTCTGGGAAGTTGCCGTTAATAGTTACAGGAACGCTACCACCCTGTGTCTCCATTGGGTTAGGAGTAACGTTGAAGTTGTCTGCTGAAAGTGCTCCCAGTTTTCCTGAGCATGATGTCAAAGCGAGCAGTGCTACTGCTGCAAAAGGAAGAAAAATTTTCTTAAACATAAGTCGGATTGTGTTATAAACCTTATGGGTGTCAAAAAAATAATATAGATTGTTTGCTATACGAAAGCCATGTACCGCGAGCGGGACTCGAACCCGCACGGCCGTTTCGGGCCAGGAGATTTTAAGTCTCCAGTGTCTACCATTCCACCATCGCGGCATGAATGTCTTTCGGACGTGCATTCATTTTGCAAAGTTACTGCTTTTTATTATGATATGAGTATGTGTTAATGATACTTTTTTGTTTCTTAACGTTTTTTAGTTTATATATTTGGTCTTTTTGAACAAAACAGTGAATTATGGTGCTATGGGCTTTTAATTTGATGCCTAATGCTGTATTTGATATCTCGGTGATGTTTTTTTGCTAATGAGAGATTATTCTTGCTGCCGAGAATGGTGATAATGATGAGGAGTTAATGGTTTTTGTCTGTTTATCGAGTATGCTGATAATGCATGAATAGTAATTGTCTGTTGCCTTGTAGGGGATGTTCCTTATATAGACTTCTATATGATTGTGAGTGATTGTGATGAGTTTCGTATTCTGCTATACTTTATTTTATTTATATTGCGTGCGTGCGCATGAGTGCTTTGCATAATATATGGTTGTGGCTTGTGATGCAGATGTTGTGTTTGCTTGGATAAGCAGATGTGTATGGTATGCCGTTTCGCAGTAGTGTCAGTGTAAAATAATAGGTCCGCACCCTGTGATGAGAGAGTGCGGACCTGATATTTTATTCTGCGCAGTCAGTGTTGTGTGATATTTTTACTGCGCATTGTGTTATGTCAGAATATTATTCTGGACGCATCACGATATTGAGGAAGTTGCCTGCAGAGAGAATGTTGTTCTTGAGGAATGCAGAAATCTCCTCTGGTGTTACGCTTTCAACGATTTTCTTGTATTCGTTGTGTGTGTCTACACCGTAGATGCAGTATGTCTCGATAGCGTTCTTCCAGTATCCGTTCAGCTTAGCATTAACGTCAGCGTCCTTAAGGAAGTTAGCCTTGATCTTTGCAACCATCTCTGGGTCAGCTTTCTTAGCTACGCCGTCTACACACTCCTTGATAAGTGTGAGCGCCTTGTCAACGTCTTCAGGTTTACCGATAGGTGACTGTATCATCACGTTGATGCGAGCCTTGTCCTTCATTGGTGAGAGGCTTGCACCAGCTCCGATAGTGTATGTGAGGCTTGCCTCTTCACGTACGACCTTGAGGAGAACCATTGAGAGGAGCTGTCCGACGTAGTCAGTGAGGATGTCGTTCTTCAGGTTGTATGTAGACTCTGCACCGTAGCACTGCATGATAGTTGGTTTTGGAACCTCCATCTTGCGTGTGAAGTCGCGGTTTATGTTGCCTTTGAAGAATGTGCGGATCTCAGGAGCATTAACCTTCTTCTCCTTGCCAGGCAGTGAAGCGATATACTGGCAGATGAGCGGACGTATAGCAGCCTCGTCGAAGTTGCCAACAAATGAGAATGTGAAGTTGTTCACGTTGCTGAAACGCTCGTGTGCAATCTCCATGATACGATCGATAGAAACCTTTTCGAGGTCAGCTACTGTGAGGTTAGCGAATCGAGGGTTGTTTGAATAGAGACCAGCTACGATGCTATCAGAGAACTGTGTCTCTGGTTCTATGTCGCGGTTCTTGAGCGCAGTCTGCAGCATTGACACGATAGTGTTGTAAGCCTTCTCGTCTTTTCTCATATCAGTGAATCCGAGATAGATGAGCTGCATGAGAGTTTCGATATCCTTTGGAGTAGATGCTCCGCTTACAGTGCTGTACATATTGCCGAGGCCAGGGTTGAACGAAACAACCTTTCCTGCGAGAGCTTTCTCGAGTTCGTTGTTAGTGAAGTTGCCCATACCTACTGTTGATATTGCAGCCTCGAAGAGTTTCAGATTGCTATAGTCAGCCTCGCCGTACATAGCCTTTCCGCCAGGAGCGAAGCCAGAGAAAATGATTTCGTCGTTCTTGAAGTCAGTCTTCTTCAGGATAACCTTCGCACCGTTAGAGAGCTGCAGTTCTGTATATCCCAATGCTTCATTCTTAACTTCCTTCTTAATCTTACCTGGAGTAGGGAGCTGAGAGATGAGTGGCTCGTTCTTTACGTTGTCAACCCATGGTTCGAGTTTCTCAGCACGTACCTCAGCCATTGTATTCTTCATGTCCTCAGCAGTGAAGTAAGTCTTACCCTCTTTCTCCTGAGCGAAAGCATAGCAAACGAGATTAGAATCGTTTTCGATTGTAATGAGCTGCTTTGCCATCTGGTTGATGATGTCAACATTGAACTGCTGTGCCAGAGCCTGCCACAACTGGTAGTCAATCTCTATGCCAGGCATTGCCTCGCCCTCGAGGAAGTGCTGCACACACTCACGGTAGTATTCGCCGTTCTTGCGCTTGTCGCGGTTGCTGTATTCCTTCTCGCGGTATGAGAGGAACTGCTCTTTAGCGCGTACATATTCAGTAGCAGTGAATCCGTGCTCTTTGATACGCTTGATTTCGCGCAGCATAGTAGCGAAAGCCTCCTTGTCTTTTCCGTCTTTTGCAATTACGTCAGCGCTCAGAGCGTCCTTCACTTTTGATACAGCGTAGCTTCCATATCCCAGTGATAGCTGCACGAATGGGCAGTCAGGCTGCTGTGAGAGTTCGCTTATGCGTGAGCTGAACATGCTTCTCATCATAGCTGTTGCGAAGCTCTGGATGTATGCCATCTGAGTTCCACGCATTTCGCGAGGCATCGGGTCGTGCTTCATATTTATAGACATCATAGTGTAAGGCATCTCCTTGTCCTTGTCGAAGATGTAGATAGCCTCCTTGTTGTCAGGTACAGCGATAGGTGAGATGCTAGCAGCTTTAGGGCCTTTCTTGATTCCAGAGAAGAGTTCTTTAATCTTATTCTCTGTGTAGTCAACATCGATATCACCAATTACGATGATAGCCTGATTCTCTGGATGATACCATTTCTCGTAGTAGTCGCGCAGTTCCTGTGGCTTGAAGTTGTCTACAACCTCCATGATACCTATAGGCAGGCGATGTCCGTATCTTGAGTTAGGATACATCGCTGGCAGGTTTCGCTCGAAAAGACGCTGTGTTGCAGAGTTAGACATAGCCCATTCTCCGTGTATCACACCGCGCTCCTTGTCAATCTCTTCAGTCTTCAGCAGCAGTCCATTTGACCAGTCCTGAAGAACGAGCAGACAAGAGTCGAGTGCTGCCTGGCGTGTGTTAGGTACATTGTTGATGTTGTAAACTGTCTCTTCGATTGATGTGTAAGCGTTAAGGTCTTTGCCGAAAGCAACGCCGAGAGTACGCAGGTATTCGATGAGAGTGTTATCCTTGAAGTGTGTAGAGCCGTTGAATGCCATGTGCTCAAGGAAGTGTGCCAGTCCGCGCTGCTCGTCTTCCTCCTGAATAGCTCCCACTTTCTGTGCGATGTAGAAGTTAGCAACGTTATCAGGATACTCGTTGTGACGTATGTAATATGTCAGTCCGTTCTCGAGTTTTCCTATGCGTGTTGCAGGATCTGTAGGCAGCGGTGGAACCGTCTGCGCCTGTACGACAGTCGCTATGACCAGTACAAGCAAACTGAAGATGTTACGTAATGTTTTCATTTTCTTTTGTTTGAAATGTTATTGTAATTATGTTATTTTCTCTTTTTACCTTGTTGGCATGCTGCTTTCTGTGCTTTTGCTCTCTGAATGCTATTTGTAGAAATGTTTAGAGGCCATATCTGCTTAATGTATATAACATATAACGCCTGTGTCTGCATATTTGCTACAGACATAGGCGTTAATTTGTATTAAAGTATTCGTTTAGTGAGATATTTCACAGGGTAGTATACTGACAGGAAAGCCACAACGATTACGGTGGCAAATATCAGTGCCACATCTTCGTAATGTACGCTGAGCGGGTATGCGTCAACAATGAATGTGCCGCTTGAACTGCCCATCTTGACCAGACCAAACTCCTGCTGCAGTAAGCAGAGCAGCAGTCCGAGCAATGTTCCGATTATAGCTCCCACTACAGAAATCAGGCTTCCTTCGATGAGGAAGATACGCTCTATGAGTTTGTCAGATGCTCCCAGATGGCGCAGAGTTACTACATCGTCTTTCTTGTCAATCATCAGCATTGATAGCGAACCGATGATATTGAAGCACGCCACGATAAGTATGAATGTGAGGAAGGCGTAGGCTATGACCTTCTCTATCTGCATTATGCGGAATGTGTCCTCCTGCTGTTCGAAACGATCCTTGACGTTATATTTCTCTCCAAGAATCTCCCTCACCTCTGCTTTTGTGGCGTCAATGCTATTTCCAGGCTTCAAGCGTAGCGACAGACTGGTTATCTCGCCCTGTCTGAAGAACAGGTTACGAGCAAAGGTTATGCTTGTCAGAATATACTGCTTGTCGTATTTTGCCTGCTGCACACAGAATACCGAACCAGGAGAAAGCAGCGAGTCTGTGCTGAAGGCAGCCTCCGGATTAGTCATGTCAAACTGTCCTTCGCGCTGAGGTGCATATATCTTGAGATATCCGGGCCACTCTGTGCCAGTGCCAAGATTTGCTGCTACGCGTATGCCTGGTATTCCGTACTCAACGTCAGCGCGGTGAAGAGTAAAGTCACCATTGCCGTATAGTATTTTCTTTATGTCTGTCTGATACTGGAAATTATCCTCCACGCCCTTCACTCTGACCATCATCTGCCGTCCGTTAAAGATAGCCAGAGCCTGGTCTTCAACGCATTCTGTGGCTACATCAATCTGTGGCAGTTCCTTCACCTTCTGCAGCAGAGGGTCGTCGGCAGCGACAGATTTTCCCTTAGCTGGAGTAATCTCTATCTGAGGGTCGAACGATGTGAAGAACGAAGCAACGAGGTCATGGAATCCGTTGAACACTGACAGCACAATGACAAGCGCCATTGTGGCTACCATCACGCCGACAATGCTTATGCCAGAGATGATGTTTATGGCGTTAGTGCTCTTCTTTGCGAAGAGGTATCGCCGTGCTATGGTCAGAGCTAATGACACGTTGATACTATTGTTTGTAAAGGATAAGTCTTGAAAGTAGTACGGTGCAGGATTCAGGACTGTCTGTTTGCCTGCTTGCAGTCTATTGCTGCGTCATGGCGTCTGTCATGATAGCATCATTGAGATAGCCTGCTTTAGTTGCTTCTCTGCCAGTCTCAGTGCGTTAGAGCTGTGCTTATTTCTTCAGCAGCTCGTCGATGCGGTCGATGTAGTCGAGCGAGTCGTCGATGAAGAATCTTAGTTCAGGTATAATACGCAGCTGGTTTCTTATCTTCTGTCCCAGGTCGTAGCGAATTGTAGCCTGATTTTTGTTTACTGCAGAGATAATCTCCTCGCCTTTTTCAGATGGGAAGACACTGAGGTATGCAGTGCAGATGCTGAGGTCAGGACTGATTTTTACGCGTGTGACACTAACCATTACACCGTGCATCATACGTGTCTGCGACTGGAAGATAAGGCTGAGCTCCTTCTGCAGGAGTCTTGAAATTCTGTTTTGTCTTGTTTCTTGCATATATTGTTTTGTTTCTGTAGGGTGTCGTGTTCTATTGTTTGCTATTATGTTCTGTTGTAGAATATTATCTTGCAAAATTACAATAATTTTACAAGGTGCGCAATTTTTTCGGCTTAATTATTTTGTTTTTTATAATAATGTGCGCCTAAAGCATGATAATAGCATGTGAAAAGGCAAGTTTTATTTCTTTTATCCAGCAATGAAGAGTGGCAAGAATGTCTTTCAGATTATGACTGGATTTGTGCTGTGGAGAATGCTGTTATCGGTTATAGAGGAAAAAATATATGCTGAAACGCCATTGGTTGACATTTCAGCATATCCTATTTTGTTGTGCTGCAAGTTATCGTGCGCACTTCAGATTGCACTCAAGTTGCTCGACACTGCTTGCGCCTATAAGCACAGATGTTACTCCCTGCTGCTGCAGAATCCATCTTAGCGACATCTCAGCCAGAGTCATGCCCTGTTGCTGCGCCTCTGCATTCCATTGGTGGAGTCGGGCAAGTAGTTCGTCAGTCAGCATCTCCTCTTTCAGAAATTTGTTCTGTGTCATTCGTGACCCAGCAGGGATGCCGTTCAGATATCGGTCAGTCAGCAGTCCTTGCGCCAGCGGAGAGAAAGCTATGAAGCCCACGCCTTCGTCATGACACAGTGCGAGCAGTCCTTCTTCTATAGGGTTCTGATGCAGCATATTGAGTTTTCCCTGATAGATAAGGCATGGCACATCGCGTTCGCGGAGGTACTTGAAAGCGAAGCGAGCAGGTTCTACTGGCCAGTTTGACAGTCCGATGTACAGCGCTTTCCCGCTTCTGACGATGTCCACGAGAGCCTGCAGTGTCTCCTCTACAGGAGTCTCAGGATCGTATCGGTGACTGTAGAAGAGATCTACATAGTCGAGATGCATTCGTTTGAGCGACTGGTCGAGGCTCGCCATGAGATATTTTCTTGACCCCCAGTTGCCGTATGGGCCGTCCCACATGTCATATCCCGCCTTGCTTGAGATGAACAGTTCGTCGCGGTATGGGCGGAAATCATCATCCATGAGTCTGCCCATTGTCTCCTCTGCAGTGCCGTACGGTGGTCCGTAGTTGTTTGCGAGGTCGAAGTGGCAGATGCCGTTATCAAAAGCACGTCGTGCTATGCGTCGGCATTCCGTATAGTCGTTTACTGCACCGAAGTTATGCCAGAATCCCAAGCTCACCTCAGGCAGCATCACACCGCTGCGTCCGCTGCGTCTGTATTTCATCGTCTTCGCATCGTAACGATGGCTGTCGGCAGTGTATTTTTCCATATTGATAGGTTTTAAGGTTATGATGTTGTAAGGGTAAAGGAGCAAAGAGTATAGAGTAAGGTTACCAATCTACTCGTCCACTTGTCTACTCGTCTACTTGTCCACTCGTCTACTTATTATAAATTCGTTCAGTCTGCGGTGTACCGTCAGCCAAAGCTTTTCCTACGAGTGTCACATAGAGCACGTTGAGTGAGTTGCCCTCTTTTGTCTTTACCTGTATTTCAGTCAGTTGGCTCGGTTTTCCGTTTATGATTATCTTGCTAATCCACTTTCCTTTATGTCGGCAGACAGTCATGGCGCGTTTCTTATACGCAGTAAGCTTCACCTCCACCTCGTTCTTTCCTTTCGACAAGATGTTATATCCGTAAGCCATCTTGCGC
>JAFPAS010000174.1 GCA_017424205.1 Prevotella sp.
GATGGTAGGCGAAGTCGGCGTATGCTGATAGTGTGATGCGTGGTGTCAGCGTTGCGGTTGCTCCGGCATATACTCCGCTTTCGTTCTGCCCGTTACTCATGTCACCGAATGTCTTCGCCATAAGGCTCTGAAATCTGTAACTGTAGTATCTCTGCAGCAGGAAGGCTGTGCATGACTGATTGATTTTATATCTTATGCTGTTAGCTGTTGCCGTTGCTATTGAGCCCTTCTGCTGTGAGCGGCTCTGCTCGCTTAGTGCTGTCTCGCCTGCTATGTGAAGTTTTGCATTGACGTACGAATATGCTACAGATGCCGATAAGAATCTTCTGCCAGCAGGACGATATCGCTGATAAGCCTGCGTTGTTCTTGGAGCAAGAGAGTCTGCCAGTTCTACGTAAAGCAGATTTACAGATGTGCGTAACGGTGCTGTCTCGTAAGATGCAGAGAGTCCTGCCGTAGTCTGTGCTGTTGTGTTACGTCGTGCTATCTCAGATTTTGTGCGATGATAGCCAGATGTAAGCAATGTGCGAATGACGCCGGGCTGCTCATCGTCCATTGTGGCATCGAGAGTGCGGTATGATACGAAAGGTGTCAGACTTATTGTCTTGTTCCCAGTTATGGGAATGGCAACAGTAGCTGCTGCTCCTTGCAGCAGATTGTTCTGCTGCCGCGAACTGTGTCCTCGCAGAACTGTTGCTGCCGATGGTGCGGTATGAAGCAGGGCTGTGCGCGAGAGACGGTAGCCGTTATTGAGTATTAGTCCCATGCCGACCGATATCTGATAGTGTCCTGCTACCATATTGCGCAGCGCACCCATATTCTTTATTCTGAAATAGCCAGTATAGAAATCCCACCCAGACTTGTTTGTTCCGGAGAAGAACGGCTCGCCAGCATCCTGTGCGGCTGTAAATGCAGCTGTGATGTTTCTGCGGTTGTATCTGTATCGTAGTGTGTGGCTAAGGTTATATCCGCGGTATGTTCCGTCTTTGTATCCCTTACGCTGGTATGTTGGTATGCTCATGGTGAAGAGCACGGAATGTGGTGTGACTTCCTTATTGCTGTAGTGCCATGGTGCACGTCCTTTCTTCGCAATTGTGTCAGGTACTATTTGATGAATAGAATCGCTCATCAGCCTTCTTCTCCAATATCCACTTTTTGCTGGTGGTGCTGCGTAGAATACTGTATTGAGTAGTATTCGCCGTGCATGGTCGAGCGATGTGATGAGCGACAGTTCTGACATAGAGCGGATATCTCCATAGTATGCCCTGTATCTTAGTATGTCCTGTTGTTGTCTGTCAGTGAGCAGTGGTATCTGTTGCAGGTCTTCGAGTGTTGCTTCGTTGATGTTTTGCGGTGAATGTGCAAGGTTTGTGAATATGTCATGAATTTCGTTCCATCCCTCTTCGTCATGGTCGTCGTGGTCTGCCAGTGCATTGCATATCTCCTGCCATGCTGTCTCGCTGTCATTTGTTTGCGCAGATGCGGTTTGCGTGATAGCTGTCATGATGAAGCACAGAAAGCATAGAAATATGAGTCTGGTGGCGTGACTATTTCTGTTTAGTAACATTAAGCAAAGACTATAAATAATGGAAAACGATAACGTCAAAGTCGAAGGGTTTGCCAGCCTGAGCAGCGGACGTCAAACGAAGCACGGCAACGAGGACGTTAACGAGAACGACAACGGGAACGAGGACATAGATTAAACTTGTTTTTTTGCTACACTCAAGGAACTTCTCGTCAACTTGTCTACTTAACAAATTAAACCCAATGCGGTTCGTCGGCATATTGCAGTAATTGCTTGTCGCCAGCAGAGTCGCCGTAAGCCACGACATGAAACTGGTGTCTTTCAGTGCGCAGCAGGGGGAAGTGGCTTTCGAGCCTGCGCACTTTCTCTGCGCCATGGCAGTTAGGTGTCAGCAGTCGTCCGGTGAATATTCCATCGTCGTCGAACTCAAGTTGTGTGGAGATGACAGTAAGATCGGGCACCATCTTTGTGACCCATAGGTCGGCACTGGCGGTGACAATGACCACCTCTGTGCCTTCTGACTGAGCTGTGCGCAGACGTGTGAGCAGTGATTGTCTGAGTAGGTGGGTGTTATCGTCAGCGAAGCGTTGCGCCAGCTGTGACAGTTGGGTCTGTGTCTTGCCGCTGAAGCAATTGCGCAGCAGTCGTTCTTTTGCTTTTCCGTTGGGATAGACCTTTATCTTCATGAGCAGGAGAAAGGGCATGATGCGCAACAGATGGATGATGAGCCCGTGTGTTCCGTAGCAGTGGCGTATGAATTCGAGCATCGTATCTTTTGTGGTCAGGGTGCCGTCGAAGTCTGATGCTATGATGATTTTCTTTTTCACGCTGTTAGAGTATATATATAATGATGAGGAATGAGAGAGCCCAAAGGGCGATGGTGATTTGGAGGAACCGGTCTTCTGTGAGCAGTTTTGTTGGGTCGCCGCTGCGCTGGTCTACTGCTGTGAGCTGCATATATCTAAGCAATCCGGCGATGACAAAAACTGTGGTGAGATAGAGATATTCGAATCGTGTGCGTGCCACAACCTCTGGTGAAAGTGAATACATGATATAGCATACGAGGGTGACGGATGCTGTGACAGTAATGCTCTGGTTTATGAATGTCATGTTGTAGCGGTGAGTGTTGTGACGCGGTGCTTCGCCCGTACGGTTCATGCGTAGCACATCATCGCGTCGCTTAGCGAGTGCGAGTAGCAGAGTGAGCAGGAATGTCATGAGTACGAGCCATTGTGATGGTATGATGCCTGTGGCAACGCTTCCTGCCAGTATGCGCAACACAAAGCCTGCCGATAGAATGATGACGTCAACAATGGCATAGAGCTTCAGTATTCGGCAGTAGGCAATCTCCATCAGGAAGTATATTGCAATGACTGTGACGAGTGAGCACCAGCGACTTCCTGCCAGCATTGCTGTGGAAATTGATATCAGTATCATGACAATCATGATGAGGTAAGCGGCAGAGACGGAAACTGCGCCCGAAGCTATAGGACGATGACGCTTGACGGAGTGACGGCGGTCGTCTTCTACGTCGATAATGTCGTTATAGCAGTATATGGCTGACGCTATGAAACTGAAAGCTATGAATGCTATGACCGCATTAGTGAGCATGCTGATGTCAGTAATGGCTCCACCGAAGAATAGCGGCATAAAGACAAAGAAGTTCTTTATCCAGTGTGTGGGACGTATGAGTCGAAAGATATTTTTCATATTCTGAGGGGTTAAGGGTTTAAGGTTTAATGGTTAAGGGTTAAAGTTTATCGATTAATGTTTAATGTCGTCTGTTGTCAGCATTCGCTGTTCGCGCCCCAAACGGTAAGAGCTTTCGCTTGGTTTGACAACACTCGCTAATCGTGACCCGCACGGCACGACGACACCGTGCTACGTGCGACTTTTCACTGCTCGTGTTGTCGAAGCCTTCGGCTTTGACGTTCGCTGCTCAAGCTGGCGAAGCCTTCGGCTTTGCTCGTTATCGTTATTTACATTATCTTTTTCAGAATCTTCTGCAGCAGGAATGCAGCAGGGAAAGCGATAGCTATGGTAATGAAGAATGTAGGCCAATATCCGAGATGAAGTCGCGAAAGAGGCTTTAGCACAAA
>JAFPAS010000175.1 GCA_017424205.1 Prevotella sp.
CAGGAAGAGCAAGCTTAGGCCAGCCATCTGTGTTTTAACATACAGCATACTGACACCACTTTCCGTCATGAGCGACTGTGATATTCAGTGTAAGACCGCTCGTTGCAGTTATGGATGTTGTAGGAATCCTCAAGCCGTCATAACTTAACACCTGAGAACCTTCAAAGAGCACTATTTCTTCTGCTTTTACAGTATTGAACACTGCCAGAAGGGCAACGATAAGAGTAAAGATCTTCTTCATAGACTGTTAGTTGTTAGGTTTATTACATTTTATTATTTGCATGTTACTTTGTTATCAGCACGTGACATTGTCGCTACAGATGTTGCCGGAAGGATATATCACATTGCTGCAATGTTAGTGATTTTGCGTCTATGCTTACAAGATACTGACTACATAGAAATCGCCATATCTTTTTCGCGATACAAAAGTAACAAATACATCAAATATTATCTTTGCAGAATTTTGCAAAACATGATACTTTCATACATCATGAAACATTATATGCATAAAAAATGATATTTTCGTAACATTTCGGCTATACTTTTCTTTGTTTTATCCTATGCAGAGCAGGTTCATGCAATACAATCAGCGCCTTCACATTACAGACTTTACTGCTTTGTGAAGGCGCTGATCATATTTACTGCGAAGCATAATACTATACAGTGAAGGCTCTGCCGCGCCACTTCTGCGAGTGCCATCTGCGCATCAGGATTATGCCGCGAAGATTCTCGTCGAGGCAGAAGGCAAGCCAGATGCCTATCAGTCCGTAGCCGAGCGGAATGCCGACAAACCATGCGAAGCCTACAGCTACAACCCATTGGAATATGACTCCGACAACAACAGGATAGACAGCATCGCCTGTAGCACGCAACGTTCCGCAAGCAAATATATTCTTCACACGTCCGATATTCAGCACCCAGTCAATTATAAAAATCCATGTTCCGAGCGTTATGATAGCCTCATTGTCTGTAAGGAACTGGAGCAAAGGACGTCCGCAGAATGCCAGTATGGTGGCAACGATAAGCGTCAGCATCATGCCCGTACGGAAAACATAGTTGCCGAGAATATATGCTACACGGTAACGCAGCTGCCCAACGTAATGACCCACAAGTATATCGCCTCCCTGAACAATACTTGTACTGAACAGTATGACGAAGGTTATGGCTGTAGAACAGTATATCTTCGTTGTCAGAGCCTCTGTGCTTATCTGGTTGATAAAATATGTTATTGCCACCTGCGACAAGCTATACGACAGCTCTTCGCTCATGGCAGGTATGCCGATATAGAAGAGATTCTTCAGCTCCTGCACCGGGAACGGACGGAAATATGCAGAGAGGGCTTTTATCTTACCAACCGCACGCACTCCTATATGCTTCAAACTGCGGCACGCTGCGTCGCCTCCAGCCTTTGCTGCAGGCCATACTGTAGGCATAAAGCACAGTAGTATGAGCATAGCAACGATACGGCTGCCTGCTGTAGCCCATGCCGCACCCTCGACACCCATAGCCGGACAGCCCCAATTACCAAATATCAGTGCGTAGTTTCCGCATATATTAAGAATATTCACAGCCACCGTTGCAAGCATCGGATAGAGAGTCTTGCCGGTAGAACGAAGCACCGCACTAAACGTCAGCGACAAAGCCTGGAAGAACGATAGCGCACCCGTTATCTCCAGATATCTCACTCCGTCTGTCATAAGATTCTCTCTCAGACCGAACATCTGGAGTATCGGCTCTGCCCATATCCATAGCGTCAGACTCATCAGCATGCCAAGCAGCATATTTACAAACACCGAAATACCTACAATCTGAATGAAGCGCGAACGCAAGCCTGCACCGTAATATTGGGCACAGAGTATAGCCGCTCCCATTGAGAAAAACTGATAGATAAGGAAAACAAGCGATACAAGCTGGTTGTCCAACCCCACCGCTGCCACCGCATCGTCACTAAATCGCGACAGCATGACAGTATCTACCGCACCAAGCATCATTACAAGGGCGATGTCAATAAATATCGGCAGGGTCAGCCGGTAGAGCTCTTTCTTTATAGATATGCGTTTTGTAGTCTGCATGCGTATACGTTATTATCCTGTTTGCTGAAAACCAATGCAAAGTTAACAATAATCTTTCGGGTGGAATAGTGTTTTAAAAGAAAAATGCTTATGCCTTCCGAGATGTTGACCATTGTCAAGGAGGAGATGTTACTATTCTCTCATATAATGTTGTTTTATAGAATAATCTGCACATCTGCACAAGTAGCGTAACTAACTGCATCTTAACGCTTTCATTATCATGCAGATGTTGTGCAGTTAATGCAAATAGCGCATTCAGAAAACGGGCATCTGCGCATAGGCTTTATAACGCAAACGACATCTGGCAAAATGATGTATATACGAAAAAAAAGGATTCGCGCCATGAGAGATGCGAATCCTTTTTCGTTTATCTATGACTCTGCGGTTTCAGGTTTACAGACTTCCTGATGCCGAGACCAGATTTCGTGTAATGTTTATTTTACTTCCCAGATATCGTTTGTTTCAAGAAGTTCAGCAAATGTGTGATATTTCTTTGCTGCCTTAACTTCCTCTATCTGTGCTGTCACGCTGTCGTCGTATGTCGGAGCGTCAACATCACGAATAACGCCAAGTGCTACAGGGAAGCCATCGCCATTGCCCATGAGAGCGAGCTTCAGCTGCAGGGTGTTGTCTTCACAGTGTGCATCATGTATGAGAATATCGTTTTCTGTCACACCATTCTCACCGATGCGAACAACCTTCAGTCCGAAGCCTTCCTGAACAAGTCCGAACTCACGGTCCTTACCGAAAATCAGCGGTTTGCCATGCTCAACATATATAGCATTCTCTGCACGTCCTGCATTTGTGTAGACAGACTCGTGTGTTCCGTCGTTGAAGATTACGCAGTTCTGCAGAACCTCAGTCACGCTGGCACCCTTATGAGCATAAGCAGCCTTGAGCACCTCTACGGTGTGCTTGCCATCAGTAGCCACGGTGCGTGCGAAGAAGTGTCCGCGAGCGCCGAAGCAGAGTTCTGCTGGGCGGAATGGATCTTCTACTGTTCCGTAAGGCGATGACTTGCTGACAAATCCGCGTGGTGATGTCGGTGAATACTGGCCTTTTGTAAGTCCGTAGATACGGTTGTTGAGCAATATCATATTAAGATTGATATTGCGGCGATTAGCATGTATGAAGTGATTACCTCCGATAGCGAGTCCGTCGCCGTCGCCGCTCACCTGCCATACTGTAAGGTCAGGGTTTGCTACCTTGCATCCTGTAGCAATAGCGGCAGCACGTCCGTGGATGGTATTCATGCCGTATGTCGCCATATAGTGTGGCAGACGGCTTGAGCAGCCGATACCAGAGATTACCGCATTATTATGTGGTGCTACACCTATCTCTGCCATTGCCTTGTGTAATGACGCGAGGAAGAAGTGGTCACCGCATCCAGGACACCAACGTGGCTGTCCTTTCTTGAAGTCTGATGCTCCCCATACAGCCTCTTCTGCATTAGAAGCGAGGTTTATATTGTTTGCCATAATTGTTGTCCGATATTTATTTTTCTAATAGAGAATTAAAGTAAGCGACGAGTGTATTGACATTGAACGGCTGGCCTTTCACCTCATTGAACTGCTCAGGCACAAATCCGTCAATCTTCATGCGCAGCCATCCTGCCAGCTGTCCCATGTTCTGCTCTGCGACAACAACCTTCGGATAGCGCTTCATAACCTCGGCAGTATTCTTAGGCAGAGGGTTTATATACTTGAAGTGGGCCTGTGCCACCTTCTTGCCCTGTGCACGCATCTCGTCCATTGCTGCGCGGAGATGTCCGTAAGTGCCGCCAAAACCTACGATGAGCAGCTCTGCATCGTCAACATCGCCGATAACCTCGAGGTCTGGCACGTTGATATTATCAATCTTCTGCTGACGCTTGCGAGTCATCAGGTCGTGGTTTTCTGGGTTAGTAGATATCGCACCTGTCTTGTCGTCTTTCTCCAGTCCGCCAAGTATGTGCTCGAAGCCCTGGCGTCCAGGCACAGCCCAGTAGCGTGTGCCATTCTCTGCACGCATGTATGGTGTCCATGTGCCCTTCAGTTCTTCTGGTACGTATGGTGGCTCAATTGCTGGCATAGCATTGAGATCTGGCAGACGGAACGCACCAGAACCGTTAGCAATATATGCATCAGTAAGCAGTATGACAGGTGTCATATGCTCAAGAGCAATCTTTGATGCCTCGTATGCTGCATAGAAACAGTCTGTAGGCGATGTTGCAGCCATTACAGGCATAGGCGATTCGCCATTGCGGCCGAAGAGAGCCTGCAGAAGGTCTGTCTGCTCTGACTTGGTTGGAAGACCTGTTGCCGGACCGCCACGCTGCACGTCAAGCACAACAAGCGGAAGCTCCATGATGACTGCCAGGTTCATGGCTTCTGACTTCAGACAGATGCCAGGGCCAGAAGTAGAGGTAACAGCCAGCGCACCTGCGAACGATGCTCCGACAGAAGAAGCGCAGCCTGCAATCTCATCCTCACACTGAACAGTTGTCACACCGAGCGACTTATGCTTTGAGAGCTCGTGCAGCACGTCAGTGGCTGGAGTGATAGGATATGATCCGAGGAAGAGTTTCAGTCCTGCCTTTTCTGCAGCAGCGATGAATCCGTATGCTGTAGCCTTATTGCCAGTGATGTCCATATAGCGTCCAGGCACTTTCTCCTTTGTCTCTATACGATAGACATTCGTAGCATTTGAGTGTGTGTTATGTCCGTAGTCGTATCCTGCCTGGATGACCTTGATATTTGCTTCAGCTACTGCTGGCTTCTTAGCAAACTTCTCACGAAGGAAGTTGGCAACGAGGTCAAGATCGCGGCTGAACAGCCAGCACACAAGACCGAGCGCAAACATATTGCGGCACTTCAGCACTGCCTTATTGTCCATGCCAGTCTCTGCCAGTGCATCCTTGACCATCTGAGTGATAGGACACTGGATGACACGGTCTGGGTCGATGCCCATCTCGCCAAGATAGTCGGCTGTCTTAAACTGTGCCTTCTCCAAATCCTTCGGTCCGAAGGCATCAGTATCAATTATGATCGTAGCCTGTGGCTTAGCAAACTTATACTGTGTCTTAAGCGCAGCAGCATTCATCGCCACGAGAACATCACACTCGTCGCCAGGAGTGAACACCTCACCCTCGCCTATATGCACCTGAAAACCTGACACACCCGTAAGCGAACCTTGCGGAGCACGTATGTCTGCAGGATAGTCAGGGAATGTACTGATACCGTTGCCCACAGTGGCGGAAACTGTAGAGAAGATGTTTCCGGCAAGCTGCATGCCATCGCCTGAGTCGCCAGAGAATCTCACAACGACGTCAGCAACCTCTTTTATCTCCAATTTGTCTGTCATAATATTTTAATATTTAGTCTTTTTCCTTTTTTATAAGCAAAATGCTTGGTGTGTTAGGGTTGCAAACCTTATGTTACAGCCCCGACATACCAAGCATTTTTTTATATTTATATGTGAACTAACATTTTAGCAAGAAAGTGTTTTGTGTCTTGTTTTTTTACATCTGATGTATGATGCGTTACTTCTTTCTTGCCTCAATCCACTTGCGTGCATTGACAAATGCCTCATGCCATGGAGTAACAGCATCGGTCAGGCGGCGCTCTTCTGGATAGTATCCGCACTGCCATGGGAACTGTGTGCGCTCTGGGTGTGGCATGATAGCAAGATGACGACCGTCACGGCTTGCGATGGCTGCAACGTCATAGTCAGAGCCGTTAGGGTTAGCAGGATACTCATGATGGTTATACTTAGCAGCGATGTTATACTCGCTCTCCTGCTGTGGCAGACGGAACTTTCCTTCGCCGTGAGCTACCCAAACACCAATCTTCTCGCCTGACAACGAACCGAGCATCACGCTGTCGTTCTGAGGAATTGTCAGAGTAACGAATGTTGACTCGAACTTGTGTGAGTCGTTGTGGAGCATCTGAGCGTAGCTGCGTGCGTCGGTAGATGCCTGTGTGTTATTGAGCAGTCCGAGCTCAACCATCAGCTGACAGCCGTTACATACACCGAGTGAGAGTGTGTCCTCACGTGCATAGAACTTGTCGAGTGCCTCCTTAGCCTTAGGATTGAAGAGGAAAGCACCTGCCCATCCCTTAGCAGAGCCGAGGACGTCAGAGTTAGAGAATCCGCCGCAGAATGCTACAAGATTCACCTCCTCGAGTGTCTCACGTCCGCTGATAAGGTCTGTCATGGTTACGTCCTTCACGTCAAAGCCTGCCATATAGAATGAGTAAGCCATCTCGCGCTCAGAGTTAGTACCCTTCTCACGGATGATAGCAGCTACCGGACGGTCTGTCTCTGGGCGTGCCTGAGGCATGAGAGGTTCGCCGCTTACAGTCCACTCTACAGGGAGCGACTTGTAGTTCTGGTATCTCTCGTCAGCCTTTCCGTTGAAGCTCTGACGGCGGTCGAGCATGTATGATGTCTTATACCATGCATCGCGGAGCGTATCGATATCGAATACGAATGTCATATCGCGGTCAGCAATTTTGGCATTTGGCACCTGTGCATTGCTGATGTTCTTAACGATAGTAACGTTGCGGTCGTCTGTAGGCACACCAATCTTTGCGTATCCTACGCCAGCATCCTCGAGAATCTTCTTTACACGTGGAGAGTCAGCATCGCTAACCTGAATTACTACGCCTGGATTCTCAGCGAAGAGAATCTTGATGATATCGTCTTCACAGATCTTGTCGAAGTTGAGCATGAGACCGCCCTTAGTGTTTGCGAAGCACATTTCGAGCAGTGTGGTGATTATACCGCCTGCAGAGATGTCATGACCAGCAAGCACAAGACCCTCGTTTACGAGTTGCTGTATAGCAAGGAATGCATCGCGGAAGTACTCAGGGTTCTTTACTGTCGGAACGTCTGAGCCAATCTTGCCCTGTGACTGAGCGAAAGCCGAACCACCAAGCTGCAGCTTGTCAAATGAGAAGTCGATATAGTAGAGGCGGCTCTTTGCCACGTTCTTGATGACTGGCGACACAACCTTCTTTATATCTGACACCTCACCACCTGCTGAAACGATGACAGTGCCCGGAGCTATAATCTTCTTGCCATCAGGATACTTCTGTGTCATTGAGAGTGAGTCCTTGCCTGTTGGCACGTTAATCTGCAGTTCGCAGCAGAAATCAGAGAGTGCCTTAACAGCTGAATAGAGGCGTGCGTCCTCACCTTCCTGTGCGCGGCAAGGCCACATCCAGTTAGCTGAGAGCGAGATGCTGTCCATGCCGTCAGCCATCGGTGCCCATACGAGGTTTGTAAGTGCCTCAGCAACAGAGAGCACAGAGCCTGCTGCAGGGTCAGCGAGTGCTGCCTGAGGAGCATGGCCTATAGATGTTGCGATGCCTTTCTCGCCGTTGTAGTCGAGTGCTACAGCACCACAGTCAGAGAGCGGCAACTGAAGTTCACCCTGACACTGCTGGCGTGCTACGCGGCCTGTCACAGAACGGTCAACCTTATTTGTCAGCCAGTCCTTGCAGGCTACAGCCTCGAGCTGCATAACGTCAGTGAGGTATGCTGAGAGCTGCTCATTGAGCGTTGTCTTAGCGTCGATGCCTGTGAGGTTGTATGTCACAACATCATACTTGCGCTCAACAGTCTTGTCAATCATGTATGTCTTAGGCGAAGAACCGAACATCTGCTCTACTGCAAGGTCGAACGGACGTACGCCGTCTGCCTGCTCGAAAGCGAAGCGGTGGTCGCCTGTTGTTTCGCCTACGGTGTACATCGGAGCACGCTCACGGTCAGCGATTTTCTGCACGTGTTCGATAGCGCTCTCATCGATGAGGAGACCCATTCGCTCCTGTGACTCGTTAGCGATGATTTCTTTTGCCGACAGCGTCTGGTCGCCGATAGGCAGCTTGTCCATATGTATGAGTCCGCCACACTCCTCTACAAGTTCTGAGAGACAGTTGACGTGACCAGCTGATCCGTGGTCGTGGATAGATACGATTGGGTTGTTATCTTCTTCACCGAGAGCACGCACTACGTTGTATGCACGCTTCTGCATCTCTGGATTAGCACGCTGCACAGCATTGAGCTCGATGCCGCTTGAGTAGCGTCCTGTTTCTACTGATGACACTGAACCGCCGCCGAGACCGATTCTGTAGTTGTCGCCACCCATGACAACAACCTTGTTTCCTGGCTGTGGCTCGCCCTTGAGACAGTCACGCTCTATGCCGTAGCCTACGCCGCCGGCAAGCATGATAACCTTATCGTATGCGTACTGCTCGTCGCGCTCCTGATGCTCGAATGTGAGGAGTGAACCGCAGATGAGGGGCTGACCGAACTTGTTGCCGAAGTCTGACGCACCGTTTGACGCCTTTACGAGTATCTGCTCTGGTGTCTGATAGAGCCACTGGCGTACAGGCATCAGGCTCTCCCATGGCTGGCAGTCGTTTTCGCTGCTCCATGCTGGCGAGCTGACCATTGTGTTCTGATCGGCAGAGTTCTTTCTTGGATATGATGTCATGTATACGGCAGTGCCGGCGATAGGCCATGAACCTGTTCCGCCGCCCATACGGTCGCGGATTTCGCCACCGGTTCCTGTTGCCGCACCGTTAAATGGCTCTACTGTTGTAGGGAAGTTGTGGGTTTCGGCTTTGAGCGAGATGACAGACTTAACCTTCTTGATTCTGTAAAGGTCTGGCTGTGAGTGGTCTGCCGGAGAGAACTGCTCAATCTCTGGACCTGCAGAGAATGCCACATTGTCCTTATATGCTGAGAGAATCTTGTTAGGGTTCTCCTGTGTTGTCTTCTTAATCATCTGGAAGAGGCTTGACTCTTTCTCTTCGCCGTCGATGATGAATGTACCGCCGAAAATCTTGTGGCGGCAGTGCTCTGAGTTAATCTGTGCGAAACCGAAAATCTCAGAGTCAGTGAGCGGACGGCCGAGTTCTGCCTCTACTTTGTGAAGGTATTCGATTTCCTCCTTTGAGAGTGCGAGTCCTTCCTGCTCGTTGTATTCCTCAAGATTCTCTACATGCTTGATTGGCTCTGGCTGTATGTTGACTGTGAAGATATTCTGGTCGAGTCCGTCATACATGCGCTGCAGCATTGTGTCGTGCTCAGCGTCGGCTGACGACACAGGGTAATATTCCTCTATACGTGTTATGCCTTTGAGACCCATGTTCTGGGTTATCTCTACTGCATTAGTACTCCAAGGCGTAATCATCTCACGTCGTGGTCCGACATAGAATCCTTCAAGATTCTCGTTGTCAATTAATTCTGCATTGTTGTACAGCCATGAAAGTTCTTTCTGTTCATCTGCCGTGAGCTGGTGGTCAGCCTGTGTGGCGATGATGCTGTTTGCTGGTGTTTTGAAGAATATTACCATTGTAAGTATGTATTATTTGTTTATTATACTCTTGTTATGTATATATTACGATGCAAAGTTACGCAAAATATTTCTATTTACATCTTTTTGTCATAAAAAAACACTCACGAATTACATTTTTGTTGCAGTGTCTGCATTTGCGTCTGGTTTGCACTGGGCGTATGGCTTGCTTCTATACGACATAGAAGATGCTGATGTATATGTTGCCGTTAGATGCGTCTGTGCCTGTCACACGGTTTATTTTGCAGTATAGGGCCTTCGGTCCGAAGGTGTCAAGAAACTTGGCTATATCTGCGTTTTCTGTCTTCGGGATGAATCCCATTATCTCATCCATTGTGAATCCTGGGTCTTCGTAATCCTCACGCAGCGCTACTGCCACGGCATTCTCGTCGTGAGCATTGCCCTTATCTCTCACGAGCACTACTTCGTCGCCGACTTCATAGAATTCCCATAGTTCGGGCAGGATGTGATAATATGCGCCCGCCACACGGCATTCCTTGTAGAAAACATGTTTCTGAGTTCGGCTGTTTGCCGCGGCAGCCTTGCGTTCTGTAGTGTTCGGCTTTGGAATCTGCTGTGACGGCTGTACGGGTTTCGCCTTTGTCTTTGCTGCAGAGGCTGACGGCTGATGCTCTGCCCATGTGGTGGTCTTTTTCTGCTTCGGAGTTTCGGTTGCCGATGCAGGCTTTTCTGGTGCTGGCTTTTTTGCTGTCTTTTGCTCTGTTCTGATATTTTGGCGGTGTGCCTTCTCTGCTTTCTGTGCCTGCTTGACCTGCGGCTTTTCGGCATGCGTATCCATCTGCGGCTGC
>JAFPAS010000002.1 GCA_017424205.1 Prevotella sp.
AGGTTCCGACAGAAAGCATTAGCCCGAACAGGAGCATCATAGCTCGCTGCGGGATTCTGAGAAATACCTGCTTCATTAGTTTTTTCTGTTAAGTTTAGTTTTATAAAATATATTTCAAATATCTTTTTTTTAGTTAGGCGATGTGCATATTTTTTTGTGCACAATGGTCTTCTGTCTTTTATGTTGTTCTGCAAAGCTGAGAAGCAATGCTGGATTAATTAAGGTTGTTGCTGGCATAGTAGCCAGTTGTGTTTTTTGCATCAGTGTCAGGAAAACATGATGTATTCATCTGCAAATTTACATTCTTTCTCTATGTATACAATGTATAAGTGCGGAAAAAATGACAGAATGCAAATGCAAACGTTTGCACTTGAGAAAAGTCAATTAAGTATTGGTGTTATGCTAATATATAAGGTATGATTTGTAACTTTGTGACAACATTTGCAGACATTATGATGCGTCAGAACGAAAATCCTGCCAAAAAGGTTTATGGTGGGAGTTCTGTTGTGTCAGAATGTGACATGCATGAATGTTGTAATCTTCAATCTGTTGCATGTAATGAAAGAGCATAAGAACATAACGATGAAGGATATAGCGAAGGCACTGAATATATCAGTGGCTACGGTTTCGCGTGCATTGAATAATTCGTCGCGAATATCATCGGAGCGCCGACAGATGGTTCAGGCTTATGCTCGTGAGCATAATTTTAGCCCTAATATCATAGCAAAGGACCTTCGAAATACGAAGGTGAAGTCGGCCAAGATAATAGGAGTTATCCTTCCGGAAGTAATACATTATTATTTTGCTTCAGTGCTTGACGGAGTTGAAGAAGAGGCGCGCAAGCGTGGTTACCGTGTTCTTGTTGGGCAGAGTCATGAGCAGTATAGCCGTGAGGTCGAATTGTGTCAGTCGTTCAATGAGAGCCGTGTGTGCGGTATAATTGTTTCGCTTGCGAAAGAGACAAAAGAGTACGGCCATTTCTTAGAGTTGCAGAAGTCAGGTCTTCCGCTTGTTTTCTTTGACCGCATCTGCCATGGCATCAATGCCTCACGCGTTGTTGTAGATGATTATCGTGGTGTATATAAGGCAGTGAGTTATCTGATTAAGACAGGCTGTCGCCGCATAGCGTTCTTTGGTTCGCCCATGCATCTTGAAATATCCAAGAACAGATATAATGGATATAAGGATGCCCTATTGAAGTATGGACTGCCGATAGATGAATCGATAATCTGCATTTGTGATAATCGCGAAGATGCTGAGCAAATCACTCCAGAACTGCTGCAGCGTGCAGACCGCCCAGATGCCTTCTTTGCTATTAACGATGACACAGCTATAGGCATTTTGCGTATGGTGAAGCGTAGCGGGCTGCGTGTTCCGGAAGATGTTTCGATATTCGGATTCTCTGATGGTTTCCGTTCGCTTGCCTCTGACCCTCAGCTTACATCAGTCAACCAGCGCGGCCAGGAAGTAGGACGCGAGGCTGTTGATATTCTTGTTTCTGAGGTTGAAGGAATCCTTCCTACAGAGAAGGCAAATAAGCGTGTTGTGAAGACAGAGATGGTTCTGCGTGGCACTACTAAGATAATAAGCGAAGAGTAACTGTTGTCAGCAGACAGTCTGCCGTCATTAATATTTTGTGAAAGCGATATTAGAGATAAAATCTCTCGCTATATTGATTTTGTAGCTTGTAAACAAATAAACTAATATACACATGAAAAAGAAACCTAATATGAATTTCTGGGGTTTATGGAACCTCAGCTTCGGATTTTTTGGCGTGCAGATAGCATATGCTCTGCAGTCAGCCAACATCTCCCGCATCTTTGCCACTCTTGGCGCAGACCCTCACTCATTGTCATTCTTCTGGATACTTCCTCCGCTGATGGGTATCATCGTTCAGCCTATTGTCGGCAAGTATTCTGACCGCACATGGTGCCGTTGGGGCCGTCGTATCCCATATCTTTTCATTGGTGCTGCAGTTGCTGTGGCAGTTATGTGTCTGCTTCCGAATTCTGGTTCGCTGCATCTTGACAGCAAGACCGCTGTTTGGGCAGGCATGTCGGCAGTGATGCTTTTCGGTTTGCTGATGCTGATGCTGCTTGATACATCTATAAATATGGCTATGCAGCCATTCAAGATGCTTGTAGGCGACATGGTAAACGAAGATCAGAAGAAGAAGGCTTACAGCATACAGTCGTTCCTGTGTAATGCAGGTTCGGTGGTAGGCTTTATCTTCCCATTCCTTTTCACATGGATTGGAATCAGCAATACTGCTGCAGAGGGAGTCGTTCCTGATTCTGTGATATACTCATTCTATATTGGTGCAGCGATATTGATACTATGCGTGGTGTATACTACCATAAAGGTTAAAGAATGGAATCCGCAGGAATATAACGAGTATAATGGTCTGGAGGAAACTGCAGATACGACAGAACCAGCGCCAAATATGCTTCGTCTGCTGGCTAAGGCACCGTCAGCATTCTGGTCTGTAGGCCTCGTTCAGTTCTTCTGCTGGGCAGCATTCCTCTTTATGTGGACATACACCAACGGCACCGTAGCAGCTAATGCTTTTGACACTCCGATACTTAACGGAGAGCTGGATGTAAAGTCTGAAGCCTATCAGGTGGCAGGAAACTGGGTTGGTATACTATATGCAGTGCAGGCCATTGGCGCTGTGCTATGGGCAATGGTCATACCTTATATAAAGAATACGAAGATGGGTTATGCCTTGAGCCTTCTGCTGGGTGCGGCAGGTTTCATCTCTATGACCTACGTCACAGACCAGTATATGCTCTTTGTGTCGTTCGCACTTATCGGTTGTGCGTGGGCAGCAACACTGGCATATCCATTCACACTTCTCACCAATGCCCTTGAAGGCAAGGGCCATATGGGCACATACCTCGGTTTGTTTAATGGCACAATCTGTCTGCCTCAGATAGTTGCGGCAGTGCTTGGCGGTGTCATTCTGCAGGCTCTCCCGCTGGCAGACAACGGAGCATCAAACCAGCCTATGATGATGTTTATCGCAGGTGTATTCCTCGTAACAGGAGCGGCGGCTGTGTTTGCGATAAAAGAGAAATAGCGTCAGATGAAAAATCTGTATCGATACAGTGCAAATCTCAGACGCATATATATAATGTATAAATAAAATTTCCCAAACGGAGCAGTTCGTCCGTTTGGGAAACTTTTTTTATGTTGACAGCCCGACTGGGTTTGCAAACTTCAGTAGCACCAGTTGTTTTCTGTGGCCGATGTTTCTTGTCTGTGGGTCTGATAGCATTGTGACATTTCAGCGATGCAGAGATTAAGCATTAGAACATCTTAGACACGCGTTCAATTCCGGCTATCATTATGTCTATTTCCTCACGTGTGTTATAAAGGGCGAATGAAGCGCGGGCAGTTCCTGCAACGCCAAGGCGGTCCATGAGCGGCTGTGCGCAGTGGTGTCCTGTGCGTATGGCGATGCCGAGACGGTCGAGCAGCGTTCCCATGTCGAGGTGGTGGATGTCGCGTAGCTGGAATGATATAACAGCATCCTTCATGTCCGGATTCTGTGGTCCGAATATTCGCATGCCATCAATCTGCATCATGCGTTCCATGGCATAGCGGGTGAGGTCAGCTTCGTGTTTCGCTATGTTGTCCATTCCGAGTGCGCTGACATAATCAAGCGCTTTGGCAAGTCCGTGAGTAGCTACGTAGTCAGGCGTGCCAGCCTCAAATTTGAATGGCAGGCGCTCGAAGACCGTACGTTCAAACGTAACGCTCTCAATCATTTCGCCTCCACCCTGATAAGGCGGCATGCGGTCGAGCCACTTTTCTTTGCCATATAGCACTCCGATGCCGGTCGGTCCGTAAATCTTGTGTCCTGAGAATGTGAAGAAGTCGCAGTCGAGGGCTTGTACGTCGACAGCGAAATGCGGGGTCGACTGTGCGCCGTCAATCATGACCGGAATATCATGTGCGTGAGCTATGCTTATAATTTGCTCAACAGGATTGATAGAGCCCAATACGTTGCTAACGTGTGTTACGCTGACAATTTTTGTGCGTTCGTTGAACATTGCAGCGTATGCCTCCATATCGAGCGACCCATCGTCGTTCATCGGTATCACGCGTATAGCGATGCCTCTCTTTGCCGCCTGCAACTGCCACGGCACAATGTTAGAGTGGTGTTCTACGGTAGAAATAATCACTTCATCGCCTTCGCTCATAAATGCCTCGGCAAAAGATGACACCACGAGGTTTGCGCTCTCGGTTGTTCCGCGGGTGAAAATCACTTCGCTTGCAGATGGCGCATTGATGAATTTCCGTACAGTCTCTCGTGCCTGTTCGTGCAGGTCAGTGGCTTGTTGTGACAGGTAGTGCACCCCGCGATGCACGTTAGCATTGACATTATAGTATTCCTCAGTCATAGCCTCCACTACGCATCGTGGCTTCTGTGTTGTCGCTGCATTGTCGAAATAAACCAGCGGACGGCCATAGACCGTGCGCGAGAGAATCGGGAAATCTTCTCTTACCTTATTTATATCGTACATATATATCTTTCTTTTTTGTATCTTAGGCTTATTTTTATCAGCTTTTACCGCTATTTCTCAATTATAGGTGTGGGTATAAGTCTGCTTCATCTGTATTCTTCTGGCACTTGCTCACGCCATTGTGGGTACGGGCATGCCAGCAGATGAGAGTTGTAGTAATGTTTGTTGCCAGTCACTTCCGGTCCGAGAAACGGCGGGCGCTCAAAGGTTTCGTCTGCGCTTTGCAGTTCGATTTCGGCGAATACGAGTCCCTGGTTTATTCCGTGAAACTCGTCGACCTCAAATGTGTGTCCTCCAAAGGTAACGAGATATCGTGTTTTGTCGATAACTCCGCCTCGGCACAACTTCATAAGTTGAACAGCATCCTCGGGCGATATTTCCTTTTCAAACTCATATCTTGACAGTCCGTTGTCAGCTGACGGGCCTTTAATCGTGAGATAAGCCTTGTCGTCGCGCAGCCGTATGCGTACTGTTGCGCCCTTGCAGTCTATATAGCCTTGTGCTATGTGGCTATGTGATGTTGCCATGTCGCGCCAAGTCCCGTTGTCTTTTTTTACCAAAAACTTACGTTCTATTTCTTGCATATTGATAGCTCAGAGAATGTTATTGCCATGTCTGGCGCATATTTAGTGTCTTTCAGCCGTCAGCCTGATGGCCTCTCGCTTTTTAGTAAAAAGCATAATCCCTCTATAGAGAATTTTGCTGGGGTAGTGCAAATACTTTATAGAGGGACAATTAGGTTAATTGATAGCGAAGAAGTAGCAGAGAATGATAAGCAACAATACCAGGAGTGTACCGATAATGCCGTTCATAACCTTCTTTGCCTGCTTTTCCTCGCGTGCCTGCTTGCGGGCGCGTCTTTCTTCTTTGCTTAGTTTTTTAAAAGCCATAGTCGTAGTTTTTATTTAGGTAAAAAATTGATTTTCTTTCTTGTCCCTTCCCGTTTACTGTTTAGGAAGCTCGTGAGTTTCTGTCAGTAAGGGGTTGCACATGAGTTGAAATATATTATTCTGTCACGGGGAACTCCATGAGAAACGCCTTGATGAATCCATCGAGTTTTCCGTCCATAACAGCATCGACATCTGTTGTCTGGTAGTTGGTGCGATGGTCCTTCACGCGTCGGTCGTCGAAGACATACGAGCGTATCTGGCTTCCCCATTCAATCTTCAGTTTGCTTGCCTCGACAGCAGCCTGTGCCTCCAGTCGTTTTTTCATCGCGCGGTCGTAGAGCTGCGATTTAAGCAGACGCATGGCGTTTTCACGGTTCTGCTGCTGCTTTCGGCTTTCAGTGTTAGCGATGAGAATTTCTTCTTCCTCTCCGGTGTCAGGGTCTGTATACATGTATCTCAAACGTACACCAGTTTCGACCTTGTTAACATTCTGTCCGCCTGCGCCACTTGAGCGGAAGGTGTCCCAGCTAACCTTTGATGGGTCAACATACACTTCGATTGTGTCGTCAACAAGCGGAGTGACGAATACCGATGCGAAGCTTGTCATTCGTTTTCCCTGTGCGTTGTAAGGCGAGACACGCACGAGACGATGCACGCCGTTTTCTGATTTCAGGAAGCCGTAGGCATATTCGCCGCCCTCAATCTGCATAGTCACAGACTTGATTCCAGCTTCG
>JAFPAS010000176.1 GCA_017424205.1 Prevotella sp.
ATTGACTGTTTCGGATGTTATGCCGTTGTATAGCTTTCCCTCGTCGCCCATGATTGGGTCAACATAGATTGCTGTGCCTGTGGCTGCCTGTTCACGGCAGTATTCGGCTATGATTTCTGCTTGTCGCTCTGAGGCCATGAAGCCTGTAGCTATCGCATCGCTATGAAATCCGAGCTCCTTCCAGATGGCAAAGGATTGGGTTATATAGTCTGTTGTCTCGTGTATGGCGAATTTGCCGTATTCGAGATTGTTTGAAATGATTGCTGTCGGCAGATTCTTCGTCGGCACTCCTTTGTATGAGAGGATGGGCATCATAGCTGTTGTTGCTACGGTGCTGAAGCCGCAAAGGTCATTGATGATGAGCAGTTCTTTCATTAGCTGACTGTATGGGTTTTATTTTCGTATTGTGTTGTCTTGTTGATTGCTTCCTTTGAACACGCCTATAATGTAAGGTCAATGCGCTCTACATCAACGTCTGTGTGGAGGAACAATTGAGCGCACTGCTTGAATCGTTCTGGGTTCTCGGTCGTCATGAAGCGCGTGGTGCCGTTTTTCGAACAGCGTGCGTCCATGTCGGGATGACACTCGAAATACTTTTCAAGACTCTCAACTACGAGGTTTCCTTGCGGAATGATTTTCGTTCCTGCTGGCACAGCACGCTCTATGGACTTCATGAGCATAGGATAGTGAGTGCAGCCGAGTATGAGAGTATCAATAAGTGGGTCACGATCAAAGAGCTGACTGATGCGTTTCTTTACAAAATAGTCTGCTCCGTCGGTGTCGGCTTCGCCTGCTTCAACTATTGCTGCCCATAGCGGACATGCCTGTCCCGTCACTTTTATGTCGGGAAAGAACTTCGCTATCTCGAGTTCGTAGCTGTTTGACATGACTGTACCTTCCGTAGCTACGTAGCCGACATGGCGTGATTCGGTGATATTGCCAATGCGCTCTACTGTAGGACGGATAACACCAAGCACGCGGCGGGAAGGGTCGTACTGCGGCAGATCATACTGTTGTATTGTGCGCAATGCTTTGGCTGACGCAGTGTTGCAGCCGAGTATGACGAGCTGGCAGCCAAGGTCAAATAGCTTCAGCACTGCCTCGCGCGTAAATTGATACACCACATCGAATGAGCGCGAGCCGTATGGGGCACGAGCATTATCGCCTAAATACAGATAGTCGTATTGAGGGAGATGATGGCGTAACTGCTGAAGAATAGTCAGTCCGCCGTAACCTGAATCGAATATGCCAATTGGTGACATTGATGGATGGTGTATATAGCAGAATATTCTGCGGAATTAATATATTACTTAAGTTTCGCGTGTTAAGAGGATATAGGAAGTTAAAGGTAGATATGCTGCTTTTCTGCAACGAAGATAAAGAACAAATGACAGATAACGATTGTCTTCTATCATGCTCTACTATCCTCTACTGTCCTCTATCATCTTCTTTCTGCTTGAAAAAAGACCTTGCGAAAGTTGAAGTATTTATATATTTATATATGTATGTCGCGTGTCAAACAGTTATTTTTTCAATGCTTCGGTGAGAATAACATTGATGTCGTCGCCAATAATCGGCGATATGAACGGACATGTGTTGCTGTCTGTGTTTACGATGAGCAGATAGCTGTGCTCTGCAGCTATAAGACGGAGTGTCTCATCTATGCGCTTCTGTAATGGGGCAACAGCGTCTTTTTCTGCCTGGGCAAGCAAACGGTTAGCCTCGTCGCGGAACTTTACGTTGGTCTCCATGGCCTGATAAAGTTCTATCTGACGTTTGCGTCGAATAGAGGGAGCAAGGTTGTTAACCTCGTCGAGGAAATCTTCATATTTAGCGTTGAACTCCTCTTGTGCGCGCTTAGTCTCTTTCTCATACTGTTGAGCAAGACGCTTTATATCGTCCTGTGCCTGCTGATATTCAGGCATAGAGCGAAGGGCTGCTTCGTTGCTGTAGTATGCAATCTTGTATTGTGCTGAGACAGTAAGTGTCATCAGCATCATAAATAGAATTAATGTAAGTTTCTTCATTGCTGTCAGGGGGATTTTAGAAATTAAAAAGAGTTAAAAACATTAAAGGATGCAGTGTCAGACATACTGTTGCGTATGTCTGAATGTATGCAGATGCTCTTTAATGTTTTTAACTCCTTGATATTTTTGGTGATGGATTACTTCATCTTGTTGAGTTCAGCCTTTACTTCTGCTGACACGTCCTTGCTAAGTGTCTCGCTGATGTAAGGTATGCCGGCTGTCATCTCCATGATGTATACATAGTTGCCTGCCTTGCCTACTGCCTTGATAGCATTCTGAATCTTTGTAGTGATAGGCATCATCTTCTCCTGGCTTGCCTTCTGAAGCTTCTGCTGGTTGTCCTGAAATGCCTGCTGAATCTTCTGATACATTTCCTGAAGAGACTGCTCTGTGCTCTGCTGCATAGTAGCATTCATTGTAGACTTCTCTTTCTCATACTGCTCAGCCTTAGCCTGGAACTCCTTCTGCATTTCCTGCAGCTCGTTCTCATACTGCTTCTGCTCAGCCTCAATCTCGCCACGTGCCTTGATGAACTCAGGCATTGACTGCATGATTGACTGTGTGTCGATGTGACCGAACTTTACGTTTTGTGCCATCATTGCCATTGGCATGAAAGCCAAAAGCATCAAAATAATCTTTTTCATTGTTATTCTTTGTTATTGTTATTATGATTTTATTATTGTATTTCTATAGATTGAGTGCGATGATACGCTGTAGGTAAACGGATGATGTACTTCCAGAAGGAATCCTTTTTCTTTATCTCTGGTATAATAGATGATGAGTCTATAGCTATCTATATATTCCGTATACGGCTTGCATTGATGCTTGTCGAAGACATTCGGGCGTTTCTTCGTTTTTGATGTCCGTGTGCAGGAGGGATGCTCTCACCCATACCCAGTCCCTGCCGTTGTAAAGCTTGAGGAAGGCTGTGTCCCCTTCTGTATTGAGCGGCGGATTGTGCGTCGGTGGATAA
>JAFPAS010000013.1 GCA_017424205.1 Prevotella sp.
CAGTGTGTATGAAGTGCCATAGTTAAGTCCTTTGTAAGCGATAGTAACGGTCTTGCTGCCATAAACACCCTCAAGAGTCTCGCCGTTAAGAGTTATGTCACCTGTTCCAGCCTTCACGCGCTCGTTGAATGTCAATACAAAATTACCACGTGCGGAAGCAGTGTTTGAGCCTGCGGCAGGAGAAGAAGACAGCAGTTGTGGAGCTTCTGTGTCGTTTACTATCTGCTTGTCAGCATAGCATACGATGTCAGCAAGATAGAATCCCTCTGTATCTCCCGCTTTCGCAGAGCCTAACAGCTCGCTTGTAGTATCTCCAATCCAGCGGATATATACTGTTGACAATCCCTCTGGCAGCTGAGCCTCAAATGGGAGCCACTCGTTCTGTGTCATGTCAAGTGATGCGAGGTCTGTGTAATTTTCTCCATCTGTAGAGTATTGCATCTTCTGAACAGAGTGAACACAGCCGTTATCAGCTCCGGCGAGGCTGTGTATGCGGATGTTTGTATAGCCGTCCACGTTGAATCGTGCTACGAAGCTGCGTGGTGCCTGCATATTGACATAGTCGGTATATCTGCGAATGCAGTTCAAGTTGTCTCCTCCAAAGTTACGAGTAGAGCCGCCCCAGTTTGTGCTTGACCCGTCACCGTTGAAAATGCTCAACAAGCCAGTATTGTCTGTTGTATATGCGTAATCAGCAACACGGTTGCCGCGAGGCTCAGTCACAGCAAAGTCCCATGCCACAATAAATGGAATGACATCAAATGTTGCTGTCACCTCCTTATTTCCATCCATCACTACACTTCGGCTTAGTTCTGCCGACTTGTCTTCCCAATACAAGAATGATGTAACACTGTTAGGAACAATGCTTACAGTCACCTCTGTTCCTGTCTCATAGACGCCGTTTACCGGTTCCGGCATCAGTTTCACGCGTCCCCATTTTGCGCCTTCTCCCTCTTTGTTTATTATCAGGGCATAGGTGTCCACAGTTGTGAATATCGCAACAGCCTTCAAATCATTGTTTATGGTAATGGTGTACGGATTCTCGTTTGACAGCACGTTGCCGTTCTCATCCTGCCACTCCTTGAAACGGTATCCGTAGTTTGCCGTAGCAGTAAGAGTAGCCTCGTCGCCAGCCTCAAAGACTGCGCTTGCAGGTGTCACCGTACCTCCTTCGCCCGGACTTGCCGTCACTGTAAGGTTCACAGCTTTAGACACAGTCTTAAGCCATCTTGGGTCTCCCAGTACGCCTCCGTTTGTTGCTGCCGCAGCCAGAGGTGATGTTGATACGATAGTGAAATCGCCGGCATCGGGATTAGGGAAAGACAGCTCTGTAAGTCCCAGTCCCTCAAGAGTAAGGTCATTTATCTCTTTTGTTCCATTAGAGTTGTATCCGCCATACTCCACAACAAGATTGTTCTTTGCCTTGAGTGTTCCGCCTGTAGCCTGTACCATCTGCGGCATTACCCCGGATGCTCCACCTTTATATACTATATTATCTGTGAATGTGAATGTAGATTCTGTGCTGTATTTCCCTTCTGTCTTGCACAGCGCGCGGTCGTTAGACTTAGCCCAGCGATAAACAGTGTTGTTCTTGAACTCAAAGACGAAGACGTTGCTTTGGTCCTTTCCGTTTGCAAAGAACAAACTCTCGCCGTTAGTGTAATTGTAGAGTGTAGAGCGTGACACTGTCAGTTTCTTCACGATATGCTTTGGATACATAAAGTTCCATCCGCCAGAACCGCAATCATGGATGACACAATTGTCAAATATTATCTCATCAATGGTGTTCTGCTCGTTATTTGTACGCAGGAAGCAGCGTGCTACATTTGATATGTCGCAGTTTCTCACCTCTATACGCTTGATGTCACCATACTTGTCAAGATTGATGAAATAAGAGTCAGAGATGGCAATCTTAAGCCCGTCAAGTATGATACCGCCACCTGTCAGTGTCTCGTCATTAGCACGGAACAGACAGGCAAAGGTAACATCCGCACCTTCCGCCGCCTTAAACGTCACGCTTTTCTCACTCGGGAATGTAAGCTGCCCTCCATAGGCACCTTCACTCAGTACCAGAACGTCGCCGTCTGCTGCGTCAGATAACGCACTCTGCAACGTTGCCGGGTCAACATTAACCTCAGCCGCACTGATGTTCAGCACAGCGAGCAATGTCAGCAATAATGTTCTAAATTTTTTCATTGTTTTTTGTTTTATAGATATTAATAATTATAATCTGCTGGTAAAAGTACTCCCTATATGTTATTATAATGTGTAAAAAGAGCGCAACAAGAATGAAAAAATGCGCAAACCCTCTTATTGTTCAAAAAACACCGATGAAATGGCGCTTTTTTGATGTTTTCACAAAGCGGCAGACTGTTGCTTTTATGTAAAAATGTGTTATCCGGCATAACTATGCTCTCATCAGATGATGACACCGAGAACACTGTGGTGAGCACGCAGGCATCAGATGCAACAGTCTGCTGTATGGTGCGTGTCACCGACTTATGCACCACCTGTCCGCCTATGCTCAGCGTGATAGGCCATGCTGCCGTGCGGCTCGGATCTTGCCAGGATTTATGATATGTCTGGATGGTATGCTGGCCGGGAGCCAGTCCCGTAATGCAAAGTGTCAGCTGTCCGCATACATTCGGGTCAAGTGCGGCGCCGACCACCCTAACGTGTTGGGAGTGTAGATGGCAGTGGTGCCATTCTTCTCCACATCGTAACCTGTTGTAAACTCCCAATGGGCCACCACCGTCTGAGTAGCAGCAACCTTCATCGTGTACAAGAGCCATGTCAGCAGTGCCAACATCCTGTGTACTCTTCTCATCATTTATTTTAATTTCATATTTTTCTTGTTTTGTAGAATATTGAACTTCGACTGCAAAAGTACTTCCAATCGCAAAAAAGAAGGTGCATTTTAGTACGTATTGACTAAAAAAATAGTACAATTGCACACTATTCGACTATTTTTTCCTCCTTTGCAGAAACTGAAATTCACACTCGGTTAACACTTACATTATCAATTAAATCCCACACCAGAATCGTATACTTGTGTTGTGGCACTGGTTGGTGGCGGCCAGAATCCTCAACCAGGCGAGATAAGTCTGGCACATAATGGTGTCTTGTTCATAGACGAGTTGCCAGAAATTTCAAGAGCCGTTCTTGAGGTGCTGCGCCAGCCGCTCGAAGACCGCCGCATAAGCATCAGCCGAGCAAAATATAATGTAGAATATCCTTGTTCGTTCATGTTCGTTGCATCAATGAACCCTTGTCCTTGTGGATATTATGGCGACCCAACACATCATTGCGCTTGCACTCCAGGACAGATTCAGCTCTACATGAATAAAATCAGTGGTCCGTTGCTTGACCGTATAGATATACATTGTGAACTTCAAGCTGTACCGTTTGCAGAACTATCTAAGATGCAGCCAGGCGAACCTTCTGCCAACATACGTGAGCGTGTTATCGCTGTCCGCAAGATTCAGGAAGAGCGCTTCAAACCATTCAAGGGCATCCACTGCAACGCTATGATGACCGAGCGGATGCTTCATGAGTTTGCCGAACCCGATGGGGCCTCCTTAGATATGCTTCGCATGGCTATGGAGAAACTGAAGCTCTCAGCCCGTGCCTACAGCCGCATCTTGAAGGTAGCCCGCACCATCGCCGACCTCGAAGGCAGCGAGAAAGTGCAGAGCCACCACATCGCCGAAGCCATAGGCTATCGCAATCTGGATAGGGGCGATTGGGCAGAGAGGGGGATATGATTTTATCCCATATTTCGATAAACCCAGTGCTGATCTTCTTCGGAGGAACTTATATCTGGTAATGAATCCTCAATCTGTTGATATCTGTAAGGGCTTTGGGATTAATAAAAACTCTTGAATAGAATACTAAGAGGATTTCTTTTTCAAAAGTCATTTTTTTGCAAAAACGTCACTTTTGCTTTTAAGCCACTGATACTTTGTGGGTTATATAAGGTGATGAACATTTTGCAAACGTCACTAACGTCACTCTTAAAAGAGTGGAAACACAACTTCAAAACAAGTTGTTTTGGTCTTCAAAACCTATCATTTAGATTTCCAAAACCTATCATTTGGCAGACCAATTCAACTTGTTTTGAAGATAGCACGTTTTTTCGACACGAGAATTGTCGAAGACCCACTGGGATTATTCTTTTATTAAACAACGAATTAAACGAATTTATTAAACACAACGTAATAATTAGTAATTGGTGGTTGTATTATTTATTAAACAACGAATTTAACCAATTAAGCGAATTTATTTGGTTCGGGAAAACTGATTTTTTATAACAACGAATTAAACGAATTTTACGAATTTATTTGGTGTGGAAAGGCTGATAATAATCAGTTAAATTATTCGCATTGCTCATCAGCACGTCGTTTAATTCGTTGTTTTTAAAAAGAACAGTTATTTATCTTTCTCGAACAGTTTGTCCTTTGCTGAAACTTGCGTAGGCACACCAACCTTTCCGCCAATAAAGCAATTGCTAATCTGCACCGGTTCTGTGTTCTC
>JAFPAS010000177.1 GCA_017424205.1 Prevotella sp.
ATACTATGCACTGATCAGAACACCTCGAATCAATAGCAAGGGCATGAACACCAGTGCCGTAATGGGCTTTGTCAATATACTCCACGAGATAATGACAAAGGAGCAGCCTGACTATATCGCTGTAGCATTTGACCACGGTAAAACATTCCGCCACGATGCATTTCCTCTGTATAAAGCTCAACGCGAGGAGACTCCCGAAGATATCCGTCGCTCCGTACCAATCATAAAGGATATACTGGCAGCATGGCACATACCATGCCTGCAGACTGATGGTTTCGAAGCTGATGACATCATCGGCACTCTCGCTGCTGCTGTCGCTGCTTCTGACACATCAAAAAGTGATAGCATTGCAGCAGGAAAAGACGATGAAAGCGGCGAAAACCAGCAAGTTATAGACACTTACATGGTCACTGGCGATAAGGATTACGGTCAACTTGTGCGTGGACATGTCTTTATGTATAAACCTCGTCACGGAGGCGGATATGATGTGCTCGGCGAGAAAGAAATATGCGAGAAATACTCGATTTCATCGACAAAACAAGTCATCGATATTCTTGCTCTTATGGGCGACTCTGCCGACAACTTCCCAGGATGTCCTGGTGTAGGTGAGAAGACAGCAGTGAAACTCATTAACGAATGGGGAAGCATAGACAACATGCTGGAGCATGCCACTGAGGTGAAGGGTGCCATCGGCAAAAAAATCATTGAACACGTTGAAGACATACGAATGTCAAAATTCCTTGCCACCATCGTGACTGATATAAAAGAGGTGACCGACAACCTCCCTACCCTACTTCAGGAAATGGAGACTCGTCAACCAGACATCGACAAACTTTCAGCCATCTTTGACGAACTCGAATTTAAGTCACTCGCAAAAAAAATCTTCAATAATAACACTTCGTCTGACACAACACTCAATTCTGACCCTCAGGATGACGAAAATGACACAACAAGACAAAGTGTAAAGAAAAGTAAAAAAACTAAAACAGAAGATAAAAACCAACTTGATTTGTTCGCTGAATTTGAGGGCGAAGGGTCAGAAGAAGAAAAAAATCTTCAGCATTTCGACATAAATTCAACCGTTCATGACTATAAACTGATTGATAATGAAGAAGATGCAAAGCAGCTTTGTGACTTTATTTTGACAAATAGTTTTGTATGTTTTGATACCGAAACGACTTCAAAGAGCCCAATCGACGCAAAATTGGTCGGAATGAGCTTCTGTGTGAAGGAAAATGAGGCATGGTATGTTTCTGTGCCTGACAAGATGGAGCTGATAGCTGAAATCTTCCGTCCCGTATTTGAAAACACTGAAATTAAAAAACTCGGACAGAACATCAAGTACGATATTGAGATACTTTCTAAATATGGCATCGAGGTAAAGGGTGAGAAGTACGACACCATGATAGCCCACTACCTGCTTCAACCAGAACTGCGTCATGGCATGGACTACATGGCAGAGACAATTCTGAAATATAACACAATACATTATGATGATGTCGTAGCCAAAGGTAGAACAATGGCCGAACTGCCTCCTGAGGCTGTCAAGGACTATGCCTGCGAAGATGCAGACATCACCATGCAGCTATGGAACAAGCTTCAGCCTCGCCTCATGGAGCAGGAAGGACTATGGAAGCTCTTCACAGAGATAGAGATGCCGCTTGTCGACGTGCTTGCTGATATGGAGATGTCGGGTGTGGCAATTGATACTAATGCGCTTTCTGAGGTGTCAAGATTTTTCAATCAGCGCATGACAGAACACGAACAGAAGATATATGCTCTGGCTGGCAAACAGTTTAATATAAACTCTCCGCGTCAGGTAGGCGAGATTCTGTTTGGCGAGATGCGCATAATAGAGAAGCCTAAGAAGACTAAGACCGGCCAGTATGTCACATCTGAAGAGGTGCTGACATCGCTGCGTGGCGAGCACGAGATTGTAGCAGAGATTCTCGACTACCGCGGACTGAAGAAACTCATTGGTACATACGTAGATGCGCTGCCAAAACTTGTAAACAAGAATACCGGAAAAATACACACATCGTTCAATCAGTGCGTGACAGCCACCGGCCGTCTGTCGTCGAGCGACCCTAACCTGCAGAATATCCCTGTGCGCGGAGAAGACGGCAAGGAAATTCGCCGTTGTTTCATCGGCGGCATATCAAAGATGCAGCAGCAGAATGTAGAGCTTGATTTATTTGCCGAACCTGTAACAATACAGGAAGAGGAGAAATGTCTGTTTTTTTCAGCAGACTATAGTCAGATTGAACTGCGTGTGATGGCTCATCTCAGCGGTGACGAAGCCATGATTTCTGCATTCCAGAATGGTCATGACGTGCATGCCGCAACAGCTGCAACAGTATACGGCAAACCAATGGAAGAGGTGACACGCGATGAGCGTACAAAGGCTAAACGTGCCAATTTCGGACTCATATATGGCATATCAGCATGGGGACTGAGCCAGTCGCTGCTTATTGACCGTAAGGAGGCTCGACGTCTGATGGACGGTTTCTTCGAGACCTTCCCAAAGGTGCAGCAATACATGGAAGAGTCAAAGGCTATGGCAGCTGAGAAAGGCTACGCCTCTACCCTCCTCCACCGCCGCCGCTATCTGGCTGACATTAATTCTGGCAACGCTACAGTGCGCGGATTTGCTGAGCGCAATGCCATAAATGCACCTATTCAGGGCACTGCAGCTGACATCATAAAGATAGCCATGATACGCATTCACCGACGCATGAAAGCCGAGGGACTGAAAGCGAAGATGATACTGCAGGTGCACGACGAATTGAACTTCTCTGTGCCTGTAGCTGAGAAAGATGCTGTGCAGCGCATTGTAATAGAAGAGATGGAGCGTGCCTACCCTCTCCGCGTACCGCTCGTGGCTGACTTTGGCTGGGGCGACAACTGGCTGGAGGCACACTAAGCCAGCTGCCCTACCCCTATTTTTTCTTAAGACAACATAAAAAAATTGCCCCCTATTGTTAATGTTGTCTTAGAATAAAAAGAAAACAACACGGACAATTTCAGACAATAAAAATTGTCCCAAGTTGTCATAGAAAAAGAACTCAAGTTTCGCCAAACTTGCAGTAGTTGATTAGGGGTTATCGGTTAGGGTTTAACGGTTAATGGTTAAGGGTTAAAGGTCGTCGTTATCGTTTATAAATCAGATATTTACAAACACAATGCTACTAAATATAAAAGATATAATATACAAGACTAATGAGAGCGAAATGACAGCTGAAGTCGTAAGACTCAACGATGAATTAGCTACACATTTCGAGGTAGAAGAGAAGGTGAAATATGGCAGCAAGGAATACACCGTGACCAAAATAGCCCTCACCACGCTATGCCTATGCACAGACATCACAACAGTCTGCATACCTAAAACAATTACAATGATTGACGACGGCACGTTCGTCGACTGCGGCAGCATAAAAAGCATCAGCGTTGACCCTGATAACCCCGTCTACGACTCACGCAATGACTGCAACGCCATCATCGAAACCGCTACAGAAACACTCATAGCAGGCTGCGCCACAACCGTCATTCCTGACACCATGAAAACCATCGGCGACAGCGCATTCTATAACACCCACAGACTGACATCCATCACGCTGCCGCCATCAGTGAGCAGGGTAGAAAGAAGTGCTTTCAGTCACTGTTCGTTGCTCAGCGAAGTCTATATTCCTGCCACAGTGACAAGCATCGGCAAAAAAGCATTCGCCAACTGCGACAACCTCAAGACACTTACCGTCGACCCTGCAAACCCCATCTACGACTCACGAAACAACTGCAACGCCATCATCGAGACCGCAACAGACACACTCATAGCCGGCTGCGGCAAAACCGTCATTCCTGACACCGTGAAGGAGATAGGGCAGGAGGCTTTCAGTTGGTGTCTTAGCCTGACCGGTATCAGCCTACCTGAATCGATTATCAGCATTGGTCAAGAAGCATTCGCTGGATGTCTTTATCTCACCGATATATTCCTGCCCGACAGCGTAACAGACATCGGCAACAAAGCGTTCGACTGTTGCGCACGTCTGCAGAAAATAATCATACCTGACCATGTGACGAGGGTAGGGGATGCCGCATTCGCCGAATGCAAACTGCTTAAGAGCGTCATGATTTGCGACAGCGTGACACACATAGGCAAAACAGCCTTCTTCATGTGCGAGTCACTGAGAAGCGTATTCCTCTCAGAATCAATTACAAGCATCGAATCGCAAACCTTCGCTTACTGCTCTAATCTGAGCGAGATAACCATACCACAGACGGTCAACAGCATAGGCAATGAAGCATTCGGATACTGCTCGAAACTCACCAGCATCACGCTCCAGCATACCGCCCCAGAGGAGATGGACATACACAAAAATGCCTTCCGTCACGTCAGCACCGACAACTGCACCCTCTATGTGCCTGTAGGATGCGTAGAGAAATACCGCAACCATCCTGTGTTCGGACGTTTCAAGAATATCATTTAGCAGGAGGGAAGATAGAAGGAGGTAGTTTTTGCTACATGGAGATAGAAGGAGGTAAATGAAGATAGAAGGAGATAGATGACATTTGTTTTGATGCATGAAGATAGAAGGAGGTAGATGAAGATAGAGGGAGATAAATGACATTTGTTTTGATGCAGAACTGCTTGCCAAAGTATTGTCCTCTATCTTCGACGCTGAAAGCGGCATATCTTCCTCTACCTTCCTCTATCTTCTTAAAATGTATCTTCTCAAAATATTTGTTTCATTTTATAAAACTGAAACCAATAATAATAATAATTTCAGAATAGAGTGGGGTAGGGCTGACAAAACAGCACCGCTACTTTCTATACAATAAAGAAAAGACAAGAGGCGCTTGCCCCTTGTCTTCGTTGTATTATCATTATTGAGCGGTCACAGGTTTACGCCTTCTCGATGCCGACATCGTTCTTTGCTGTCTCTGCGAGCTTCATGCCTGAGATAAGCGCCTGTGTACGATGTCCTGTAGCTGAGTCGACGGTGTATGCTGGAAGGAAGTTTATTCTTCCGCCGCAGATATTCTCTGACACAGTAAACTCATCAAGGTCGGTAGCACCTTTACACTTCAGTCCGATCTTGAATGTTCCGAGCCCGTTAAGCTTCACAGCGTATGAGTCCTGCAGCTTCTGGGTCATAACCTCTGTAAGCTCGGTGAGCACAGCCTGCACGTCCGACTTCTTCATAGAGCAGTTTCGCTGTATGATCTCTGCGAGATCGTTTGTCTCTACTGTGCCTACGTTGATAGCGCGAGCATACCACTTTCCGTTTGAATTGTCCTGACGACCGTCTTTAAATGTACGGTTCATTTGATAAAGCTTAAATAATACTGACATAATTTTCTTGTTGATTAAAAAGGTTAATTTAACTTTCGCAAGTTTCGCTTGCCTTGTAGATAGAAGGAGGTAGATGAAGATAGAAGGAGATAGATGACATTTGTTTTGATGCAGAACACCCGCTTGTAAAGTATCGTCCTCTATCTTCGCCGCCGAGAAGCGGCATATCTTCCTGTAACTTCCTCTATCTTCTCAAAATGTATCGTCCTCTATCTTCGCCGCTGAGAAGCGGCATATCTTCCTTTATCTTCCTATATCTTCTTAACATCCGAAACTTGACAAGGTTAATAATAAAATTGAATTTTGTTTGATTTAGAAGCGTGCCCGCGGCTATTCCATGATATACTTCATGAAAGCCTGCTTTCGGTTGCGCTCCGGATTGTACGAGACGTGTATCCAGTGCGTGCGAGTCTTCTTGCGGTATTCGTAGATGAGCTGGTCAAAATCCGTCTTCGTACGGATAAAGTCATACATCTTCTTTCCCACCTCAGCATTCGGTACATATATGTCTGCAGCCATGCCGTATCTATGCTGCGAAAACTCTGCACCTCCTACAGCGTCATTGAGAGGTTTTGAGCGATATCCGCTCGTGATTCTGATTACGCCGAATCGTCGGCGAAGCGGTTCCAGCACATGGCTGCATAGCAGGCGCAGATGATATATTGCCAGGTCGTCGGGAGTATTCTTCAGTCCGAGGCGTGCGGCGGTAGCTGAGCGCACCATCTCCTTCAGTGTGAAGTGCTCCGACAGTTGTTCGCGTTCCTGCTGCGAATAGTCGAGCATGGCTGGTTGGTAAGTGTTAATCATGGTCATTTTTCATTCCTCCTGAAAAAGGAAATTACTTTCTTTGCGCAAATACACGTAATCCCTACGTTAATTATTAATGTGTGTTTGTGTGTTGTGTGTGTTTGTTAGTTTATGGTTGTGTTATGTGTTTCTATTACGATATTTTGTAAACCATCATCCGCAGTCGCTGCGGTTGTTTTCTGTTTCTGGGTGCAAAGTTACAACATTTGAAAGCCGATTCCAAATTTTATGTGGATAGACTTGTGAATAGACTTGTGAGTAGGCAGTAATTATCAGACTCAAATTTCGGATGTTAAGAAGATACATTACATTTTAAGAAGATAGAGGAAGGTAGAGGAAGATATGCCGCTTCTCAGCGGCGAAGATAGAAGACAATACTTTGGCAAGCGGGTGTTCTGCAAAACTAATGTCATCTATCTCCTTCTATCTTCATCTACCTCCTTCTATCTCCATGTAGTAAAAACTACCTCCTTCTATCTCACTATCAATCCACCCACTGTCTCTTTCACCCTTTCTATGCCCTCATGTCCGGCAATATACTCCAGGCGCTGATGCATAGACACCGACCGTATGCCTTTACGCATCTCAGCACGCTGCAGCCGCGCATAAGGATTCGTGACAGGCGACACATGCAGCACGCCGAACACACGCCTCACCATCTCCGAGAAAGCCATCTGCACACCGTCTGCCGTCATCACCTCACCGCTGTCATAAGCCACACGCTACAACTCCAGCAGATCAGATTTCGTGCCGTGCCACGTCAACTGTTCCGCACCGCCGTCACCTTTCTCCGACATACAAACCAGCTCTTTCACAACACCAATAATAAAACTCTCCACCACTGCATGCATATCCGCAGCAGCATCACTATTCATATTCATATTTTTCATGCTTGTTGTTATTAAACCACTAACGGTCATTAGATTATTACAATAGTTAATAAGTTATATTTCTTTTTCCTTACGACATACACCCTCCGTACATTGAGCAAGTCGCGATTCATTCTTTCGGCTGCAAAATTAAAAAGCAAGTGTGAACAATAAGTTCACTCGCCCAACTTTTTTAGTTAAATAATTGTAATTTCAAAAGCATTATTCTGCATATCAATAAAGAGCAGTTAGTATTCCAAAAAAGACTTTCATGCATCGTAATATGCTGCCTCTTGTGCGGCAGCGACAAGAAAGACGTTATCATCATCACTCAGCATGGGGAAATAAGTGTGGAAAAACCGTGGATAAATGCCCACTTATGCACAAAGCAGCCTTTCGCCACTGGCAGCGGTGTGCATAACCCGCAAGTTTTCTACTCGATTTTCATCACCATATCCACCATTAGCAAACTCATCTGAATAAGCATAACTCTCTGATTGTAAAGTTGTTAAAAAAGTATTATACTGTTTTGTTCACCATTTCCACAGCATATCATCATAATAATTCTTCTATTTAAATTTAAAAAGAAAAATAATAATATTATGATTGTTTGTGGACAAACGGACAGGGATATCATTCTCTGCAATTAAAACATACTGCCACTTTAATATTTAAACGTTCTTCTGCTTTCTCACATAGAGATCAAATAAAACTTTGGTTATAAAATAGAGTTTTTACTTTTAAATAATAATATTAAACTTATATTAACTTGTATATATAAAAAAATGTTTGTACCTTTGCACCCGCTAAGAAAATGTTAAATTTGTGCGAAAATATCTAAACTTTTGTATAAATTTAAACAGAAAGTGCTTAATTTGAGTACTTTACAAAATTTAGAGTAAAAGAGTCATTCCATTAGAACAAGGATTAAGACTTTCAGACCATTCTCCCGACAAAACCATTTTGATTTCGTAAAAGAGTCATTCCATTAGAACAAGGATTAAGACTTCTTGTTCTTTCTGTTTTCTTGTACTTTTTCCACTGTAAAAGAGTCATTCCATTAGAACAAGGATTAAGACAGGCTTCCATGCAGTCCCACAGACTCTCATTGATGGGTAAAAGAGTCATTCCATTAGAACAAGGATTAAGACTTTC
>JAFPAS010000178.1 GCA_017424205.1 Prevotella sp.
AGACGGCTTGGAACAATATACTTGATGAAGTGAAAGATGCTGCCGTAGCCAAGGACGTAACAGATAATTACGAAGGCTTTGCAGTTGCCGCTGAAGAGCTTAATGCTATTCTTGACGAGGCCGATAAATCTATCGAGGTATATGCTGCACTGAAAAAGGCTATCGAGAATGCAGAGAGCATCTCTGGTGCTAACGTAGGTGATAAAGCGTTCCAGAGACCTCAGTCTGCTGCCGATAAAATGGGCATAGCAAATGCACAGGATGTATACAAAAATGCTACTGCCGATGGAGAAGACGTTACCTCTGTAACAACATCTTTGAACGAGGCTGTCGAAGCCTTCAAGGCAGAGCCTTTGAATGCTCCAGCTGAGGGCGTTGCTTACAATCTGGTTCTTAACAACAATAATGATTGGAGTTACGATGGAAAGGCTGTTACTTATATAGAAGGTGGTCGTACAGATGCAGGTTTGTATAACATTAGTTATTTGACTGAACCTAATGTAAACTATGCTCAGGCATTCACCTTCACAGCTGTAGATGGTAAAACAGACTGCTATACCTTGAGTATGACCGACGTGGATAACAAAGAGCGCTATGTATGTACAGGAACTGTATATGGAGGTAACGCAAACCAAATCCGTACTACGACGGACGCTTCTCAGGCTCTTGCTGTTAAGGTAATTGCTACTACAACTGATGGCGTACATAACCTGTTCAATACTGAGGCCAATAACTATATTGGCAGTCAGGATAACGGTTTCTATACCGTAAATAGCCACATTAATTTCAATCTTGTTGCAGCTGATAAGGCAAAAGTTACCCTTAGTATCTCTGACGCAGGCTGGGCAACGCTGATATTGCCATTCAATGCTGAAATTCCAGAAGGATTGAAAGCATATACGAGCGTAGCTCTTGATGGTGAGTCAGTTGAACTCATACAAGTTTCAGAGGATAGCATCAAGGCCAACACACCATACCTTATCAAGGGTACTAAAGGCGAATACAACTTCTCTGGCTATGGACTTGCTTATAAGAATGAATATAAGGATGCTAATGAATTGTTCGTGGGTACATACATTGGCTATGACACCCAAGGAGGCGAGTATGTATTGCAGAAGCACGACGACAAGGTAGGATTCTATGTCGTAGGCAAATCAGCAGAATCAGCAAAACCAAAAGTAAATGCATACCGTTGCTACCTCACAGCTCCAGCAAGTGAAATCAAGGCGTTCTTCTTCTTCGACGACGACGATGTTACAGGTATCAACGGTGTTGATGCCGAAGACATTGAGATTGAAGCAATCTACACAATCAATGGTACTAAGGTCAACAGTTTGCAGAAGGGCCTCAATATTGTGAAGATGAGCAATGGCAAGGTGAAGAAGGTGATGGTCCCTTAACGGAAACGTTAACGAGAACAACAAACGATAACTCGTAGGGGCGGGTACGCCCGCCCTTACAATAATGAATACAAAACAGAAGATATGAATATGAACAAAAAAGAATATATCAAACCTGAGATGGAGAATCTGTTTCTCGCTCCTGTTTTGATGAATCAAACAAGTTTCATACCAGTAGTAAAAGACAACGAAGGTAATGATGCTGAAGCTGATGAAAGCGAAGTCCTTTCAAACGACCGCCATAACGAATGGGGTAATATATGGAATTGAGTAATATCTGAGAAACTGAGCATATAAAATTCGGAAAAAGAATGTCGGGAGTGCCCCAAAAGGTGCGTTTCCGACATTCTTGTATTTAAATCATCGCTTTTCATTTACGTCCCCTCTGGTACAGAAACGCTTGTTTACTCCTACGAAACCACCTCACGCAACCATCTAAATTATCAACACTAAATGTTAACCATTTTCGTTCTTTTTGGTATTTTCTTCTTTTTTTATATTTATTATGCTAAATTTGCAACATCTATCAGGTGCATAATTCCAAGAATACAGACTTGTCCTTAAACGTCGTTGCCTGTTGGTATAGGATAACTGCCCTGCAAAAAGGCTACTACTTAAATAACAATTATAATTATGGCTAGTTACAAACATTTTTATTCGCTGCTGTTTGCTTCAGCAGCTGCATTTTCATTATGCACATCATGTGTAGACGATGCCTACGACCTTTCCGACATGGATACGACAGTAGGTCTCAATGTAAACGAACTGACTATCCCTCTCAACATTGAGTCAGTCACACTCGACAAAATCCTTGACATAGAAGACAATAGCCGCATACAGCGCAAGGTTGTCAACGGCAAGGAAATCTACGCATTCGTGGAGGAAGGCGAATTCAATTCCTCAAAGATTGAAATCCCATCATTCACAGCCAAATCACAAGCGATAACACCAATTGAGAGCACTCTCGAATTCCAGTCTATATATTCTGGAGCTAACACTCGTGACGCTAGCAGCAGAAACACACAGCCTGTATGCATCTTCCCTGTGAAGACCAACAGCAGTACCTCTTTCTCTGAAAGCGGAACAGCCGACCCTGCAATCATCAGCATCAGCAAGGTTGCGACAAGAGGTTCGTACAACATGCATATCAGCGTAAACGACCCTAACCTCACCAAGGTTGTGGGCAAGGTCTACTTCAACAACTTCAAACTGCTCATGCCAAAGTTTATGGAAGCTGAGTTCTCTATTACTTACAATGGCAACAAGGAAGACATAACAAGCAGATACACAAGCAGCACCGGTATACTTGACATCTCCGACATGATTATCGGCGTAACGGACTACGACATGGTGCTGACTGCAGAAATAGCAAGCATCAACTTCGACAACGCTGACGATGATCTGTCGTTCAGCAACGGCGAGTTCAGCTATAAAGGCGATATCCAGGTGCTTGAAGGCGAAATTGCCATCTACGCAGAAGACATCAACACTAACGCCACTTTGGCTGACATCCCGCAGACATTGGCTTACAAGTGCACACCTACAATCAGCGACATCGTTGTAACTTCTGTTACTGGCGAAATCAGATACGACATCGAGGACATCGACATCGACCCAGTGAAGATGAACGACCTCCCTGACCTGCTCACACAGGACGGAACAAACATCGTGCTCGCCAACCCTCAGGTGTACCTCCAGCTCAACAACCCTATGTGGAATTACGGCATCAAGGCTGAGGCACAGATTGGACTCACTGCTAAGCGCAACAAGGGCGAGAACAAGGAGGCTTTATCCGATTTGATTGAAATTGTAAACGAAAACAACCTTTTCTGTCTTGCACCTAACACTAACATGCCTAAGGAAGAGCTTTACACTGGAGTTGAATCAGCAGAGATGATAGAGTTCAACGGACTCTCTACAATCCTTAGTGGCGACGGA
>JAFPAS010000179.1 GCA_017424205.1 Prevotella sp.
ACAAAGAAAGTCAAGGACGGCATAAACGAATGGCTGGACAATCACAACATAGCAGATATACACGAAATTATTCACGTATTATAAAAGAAATATCAAGAAACTATGCCACCTCTGGCATAGTTTCTTTTATGAGGATGCGCTAACGTCCCTTTTTTATACCTACCGTAAAATAACTATCACAACAGCATGAAACGCAAAATATCATTCATAATTTCTATTATTGTCGCTATAGTATTCGGCATAAAGGAAATTAGCAGCACTGTTTTAAAAAATAATCCTATAGAGGCTGAACAAACGGCAAAAAAGCAAGAATCGAAAAAAGAGACAAAAACTGACAGCGAAAGGCAGCAGAAACATGCAGAAAAACAGATTACACAAAAGAACTTTCATCTGCCTGCAGAAAAAAGCAAAGACGTTATTGTTCACCACAAGGCATACTCGCTGTCGTATAACAAGCAGCATAACACTCCGAACTGGGTGGCATGGCATCTCACTGACAAGCACACAGCAGGACCTGTGGCACGCTCTTCGAAATTCTGGGCAGACCCGAAGATTTCTAAACCATACCGAGTAGACTATTATGACTACAAGGATTCTGGGTATGACAGGGGCCATATGTGTCCTGCCGGCGACAACAAATGGGATGAAACAGCAATGTATGAATGCTTCTACATGTCGAACATGTGTCCGCAAGACCCTAAACTAAACGGCGGACAATGGGGCAGGCTCGAACAGGAATGCAGGAAATGGGCTAACACGGAAAAAGAAATTTTCATCGTATGTGGTCCTATATACGAGGGAAAAAAGCACGAGTCAATCGGCATAGACCATAAAATAGATGTACCAGAGAAATTCTTTAAAGCCGTCATGTCTCTAAAGCCGGGCAAGGAGAAGGCAATTGCATTTATATTCACTAACGACGACAAGAATCCTTCTTATCGAAAACTGGCAACTTCTGTTGATGCTGTGGAAAAGCTGACCGGCTTTGATTTCTTCTGCATGACAGACAACAACATCGAGAAGAAGATAGAACAGCAGTGTGATATTGATGACTGGAAATAAACAGAAAACTGGCATTATTTTTCTGTTCACAAAAGCTGTTCGCTGGTTTCGCACACAAATTAAATTCCTCTCATTGATTTGCAGCATAATAGCTGCTTACAATTGGTTTGCATGTATATTTTTAATACAGCCATAAGTATACTCGACACGAAATACACACAGATATCTCATGAAATGCATAGGCATAATCTCTGACACTCACTCGCATTGGGACGAGCGATATCTAAAGCATTTTGAGCAGTGCGACGAAATATGGCACGCCGGAGACATATGCGACATGGCAACTATAGAACGGCTGGAACAGCCGTTCGGCATGAACGACGACGGCACGGAGAAACGACGCATCGTGCGTGCTGTATGCGGAAACTGCGACGGAGGAGAACTGCGCAGAAGATTCAAAGAAGTGCTTCGATGGAAATGTGAAGGCGTAGAAGTGCTTATGAAACATATCGGCGGCTATCCTGGCAGGTATGACCGCTCTGTCATCGGCCAGATGTATGCCAATCCGCCTAAACTATTCATATCTGGACACTCACACATATTAAAGGTTCTATATGATAAAACTCTTGGAGTGCTACACATTAACCCTGGGGCTGCAGGACTGCAGGGCTGGCACAAGGAACGAACTCTGATAAGGCTGAAAATAGATGGAGAGAGGATGTATGACCTTGAGGTCATTACGCTGGCATAGCAGAACACCCTATTACTCATCAAAAGATGAAACCGCTGACAGATGTTGGTCAAGACTCTAACCAACAAAAAAAGGGACAGCACAATGCTATCCCTAACTAAATACTTGTATGCATGTAATATTTCTGAGGCTATTTCACTGCAGCAAATGCACGGTCTAACTCTTCCTGACTGTATGGGCATTGCTCGCCAGACTCCTTTGCTAAACGGAACTGCTGACACGCACGAACTACAGAAAGCTCTTCATAACATTTGAAAAGAGCATCCTTTATCTCATCAAGACGTGCGGAGTCTGTATCTGTAAATAATCCATATTCCGAGTAGCTATGATGCTTTTCGGGCATGATATCATGATAATAGAAAGACCAGACGAGGAATTGCATGCAAAGATCTGGCGTCATATATATTTCTGTCATGTTTTTTTCTTTTTTGGTTTACTGCCTCATAGCATTTAAGCTTCAACAGTTAAGATATGTATCAAAAATTTATTATAAACCAAGACGGAGTCCTTAAATTCGGACATGTTTATCTTCATAAAGACTTGTTGCAGAAGGGCGAACGCTGCATATATGGTGGCGGCTTGTGGAAAATAGACAGTCAACGCAATGCTATCATGCTCTACGGCAGATCATTTGATTTTGGCCCGCCAGATTTCGACTATGTTCATAGTATTGACTGGAGCGGTGTCGGCGGTCGAGAATGGCCTTTGTTCTTTCTGCCGTTATGGCCTGACGAATCAAGCTTGATGCCTGTTATTATCAGCAGATGAGCTTTCGACACTGGTCTAAACGCTCAGCCTCTTATTGGCTGGCACATGTTAAATAACACTCCTGCAGAAGATATCGCATCTACGGCACGACATAGCCTAATACATACATCACGCTATAATAGCACTGAGCTATAAAAACATAAGCAGCAAGCAAAGGTGCAAACTGACACACGCCATAAATCATTGCATCAAAGACAGAAAGCAAAGTACGGAATCGTGCCACACAGGCACCATAAACTACTGCTATGAACATTACTACAGATGACACCAAGGGCACGAAACCAACAGAAAGACTGCTGCCCGAGAATGTTCCCGTAGAACTTAACAATACTGTTTCTGGACCAATAATCAAGAACAGGAGTAGCGCGATGCTCACTGTTGCTGTTAACAGTGTTATCTGAAATGCTATGCGTCTGCTGTATGCGTATGACTGTTTAATATCATCGGGCAATAGATTTGAATCGGCTATATTGTCTGACAGCTTTATCTCGCTGGCAGTCTCTGTGTTTCTCCGTTTTCTGATAGACGACAACAGTCCGCTACGATGCGTCAGCCCAAATGCAAGAGAGAGATACAAAAGCGAGAGGAGGAAATTAGCCGAAAGGATTCCTGGCATTTGTCCAACAAGCCATCGTATTCCCTCCTGAGCTAGAAGTGACTGCACTCCACTTTCCGGAAACAGTACATTCACAAGCCATGATGATATGACCGTCAGCAACTGTACTGCCACCGAAATCAGAACCAACCAAGCTAAACACGCATGTATATATCGCTTTGCTGTCATACGCACGCCTATTCTTCGTCAGCAACGAGATTGTCTATATCAATAATATTCAGCTCAAGCGCCTTTGTTACAAGACGTGTAGCATTGATACCAGTTTTTCCAGGGAACAGTTTCTGTATGAGTTCTGACTGACGTTTCTCTAATGACTTCACACCGAAAGGCATTCCTCGCAGTGTGGTAATCTGTTCTTTGGTGTATCCGAGAGCGAGATGTCGAAGAAATCGCTCATCATATTCGTCTATTTCATATCGTATCTTAGCATCCTGCATCATCATCTCCGACCCTACGGTATGCTTAAAGCGGTTAACGATGCGCTCGAGTATCGGCTGATTGAAAACCAGATGCTTGCCACTCATTACCGCAACGACATCACGGCGAGTGAGAAGTTCACCCGTCTTGAGTATAATTCCGTCAGCACCAGCATCAAGAACGTCTACCCAAAGTTTTTCGTTAAGTATTTCGCCTGTAAATATCAGCACCTTGACATTCGGACGTGTCTGTTTCGTCTGACGACATATCTCTACGCCTATTGTAGTAGAGCCGCCAAGACCTAAATCAAGCAGGACGAGTTGAGGTTCTTCCTTACGCAGCAGACGCCAATATTCTGACTCATTCTGCGCTGTGCCTATAATCTCTGCCTCTGGAATATCATTGCGTATGATGCCCTCTGTGCCTTTTAGCTCGAGTGCTACATCCTCTACAATTATAACCTTGAAATTCTCCATAAGTTATCAGTTTTTATTCTATCTTTATATCTTCAGCCTATCTACCATCTCTATATACAGAGATTTCGGTGAAGATAATGTTTTTTGTCTATATAAAGTTTGCCAATCAGCCTGTAATGATTTCGTCCATACGAGCATCATGTTCTTCATGTGGCACACAGTCAACAATCTGAAAAGAAAATGCTACGCCAATAGTATATGGACAGCATTTTTCAAGCAGACGATCGTAATATCCTTTTCCACGCCCTAAGCGATGTCCGTCATTATCGAATGCCATTCCTGGCACAAGAGCTACGATAGCACTATGATGGCCAAGCTCTGAAGATGTTTCATTTATACTTCTACTATTTATATATTCATTTCGAGTTATCGAAGCTATTTCATTCAGTTCAACCGGAAAACCTGTTGGCTCCATTATTCCGTAATGACCTACGGCAAGAGATGCTGCACCTTTATACTCGCACAACACCATCTCTGTATCAGAAATTACGCGCGGAAGGAGCACCCGCTTGCCTGAATCAAACAACGACTGTATGACAGGAAATATGTCAATCTCGTCTGGCAGCGGACAGTATGCGATAACAGCCGCGGCAGCAAGCAGCCGTTCATGCCCCAAGAGTTTTTCACAAAGCCTGTCAGACTCCTCGCGTAACAGCTTTGCATCAGCGTCACGTTTCAGAAGACGTATATTCCTCCTTAATGCCTGTTTTGAAAGCATGAGATTATTTCTTCTTATGCGTTTGTTTTTTGGGCGCTGCTGCTGGTTTCTTCGGGAACGACTCGCCAGCCTTTAGCACCTCAAGTGCCTTCACTACAGTTGGGTCGTCTGTATTAAGATATTGATCAAGAGCACATTCGCCTAAAATATTATATATGACACGCGCAACAATGTACTGCTCAAGCAGCTTATACGATTTGCGTATCAAGAGATTCCTGCGCTGCAGACCATTCTTCTCTGCATATGCAGCAAACTTTTCTACTATATTCTGCTTCTGCAAATAAGCTTCCATTGCCTTCACCTCTTCTATCTCCTGCAGATGCTGGCGGTTATTGTCTGTATATGAATATGCGAACTGCACAATGAGACCACTCATTGCCGCTTTCTTATAGTATGAAGTGTAGCCTGTTGTATCTTCCGCTACAAAATAGTCTGGCGTAATGCCGCCGCCGCCATACACCGGACGTCCGAGACGTGTATGATACAGCGGGCCCTCATGTCTGATGCTATCCTGTGAGAAGAATTCACCATGCTTGTAACGGGCTTCCAGGTCTTTCTCATATTCATCTTCGTCACCCATCTTATATGGTTTCTGTATGCATCTTCCTGACGGAGTATAGTAGCGCGCTACAGTAAGGCGTATCATCGAACCGTCATGAAACGATATCTGCTGCTGCACTAAGCCCTTGCCGAAAGACCGGCGGCCGATAATTGTGCCGCGGTCATTATCCTGTATGGCTCCTGCAAAAATCTCACTCGATGATGCTGAAGCTTCATCAATAAGCACTATGAGCGGCATCTTCTGATATGCACCTCGTCCGTCGCTCGTGAAATCATTACGCGGAGAGCGGCGTCCTTCCACATAGGTGATAAGTCTGTTGGCAGGAAGGAATTCGTTTGCCATCTGTACAGCTGTCTGCATATATCCGCCAGTATTGCCTCTCAGGTCTATAACAAGATTCTGAAAATTCTCCTGCGAGAGGGTTGCAAGCGCTATAAGGAGCTCTGGATATGTATTCTCGGCAAACTTCTTCACCTTTATATATCCTGTTGTCTCGTTAAGCATGTATACGCTTTCGATGCTCTTTGTTGCAATCTCGTCACGTATGAGTGTGAAATGCTTTATCTCTTTACTGCCGAACCTGATAATTCCAACATTAACCTTTGTTCCTTTTTCGCCCTTCAGACGGCGCATAGCCTCTGTATTCGTCACCTGCTTGCCGACAAAAGGCTTGCCATCTATTTCTACAATCTTGTCGCCTGCAACTATTCCTGCACGCTCTGACGGACCGTCACTAATCACATTCTGCACATGAATAGTATCCTCACGTATCGTGAATTCGATGCCGATACCGCAGAATGAACCTTTCAGGTCATCATTCATAATCTCAACATCCTTAGCAGAAATATAAATCGAATGCGGATCTAATTCTGACAGAATCTGCGGTATTGCCTTCTCTACAATATCATTAGGGTCCACGCTGTCGACATATTGGTCATTGACAATATGCAACAGATTATTCAGACGATTAGACTCAGAATTAATTATGTTAAGTCTGTTACCTGCAAAATGGTTAGTATAGAATGTGCCGATAAGTATTCCGGCAACAGTACACAACGCCATCAGCAGAGGCATATATCTCTTTTTCTTGTTCACTTGTATATAAATTAAAATATTTATAGTTTCATTCAGACACCATACTCAAACTACACTTCTGGCTTGCCATTGTCATTATTGCTCCCATTCATTGCTCATTGCAAGACCTGCGACACTTCCTTAGAAGCTTCTATCGAGTATGAAAATGGGCATAAAACGTCACGTCGAAGCAGCTAAACCATGCCGATAGGATCTTCCGCAGTGAAAAACTGACTCATGAGCAGAAGGAATGCAATGCACCAGACTGTTAGAGTATCAAATCACGTCATGATCCATAAACACCACATCGATGCCTGCACGTTTCAAAAGGTCTATGCCATCGGTCAGTCTATACTGACGTGAATATACTAAACGTTTAATTCCTGCCTGTATGATGAGCTTTGCACATTCTATACATGGCGAGTCTGTAACGTATATCGTAGCCCCATCACTGTTGTTATGCGAACGTGCGAGCTTCGTTATTGCATTTGCCTCCGCATGCAGAACATATGGTTTTGTCAGATTATTCTCATCCTCACACACATTTTCAAAGCCTGAAGGCGTTCCGTTATAACCATCTGAGATAATGCGTTTGTCCTTCACGACAAGGCAGCCCACCTTTCTTCTCTCACAGTATGAGTTCTCTGCCCATATCTCTGCCATTCGGAGATATCTTTTGTCGAGCAGCGTTTGCTTTAGCTGCCTGCGTTCTTCTTCTCTGCCTTTCATCGACAGTTGCTTTACTTCAACCATAACGTATGCAGGTATAATTTATCTATTAAAATTCTTCGTATATAAAAAACGATAACGAGCAAAGCCGAAGGCTTCGTCATCATGAGCAGCGAACGTCAAGCGAAGTAAGGGCGCAGCTCTTACCGCTTGGTGCGCGAATAGATCATGATGGCAACAGGGTAGCATTAAGCCTTAACCTTTATTGGCTCCGCCGATTCTGCTCCCACTCGGCAGAGATTGAACGAGTTCATCTCTGCACTCACTGACCCGCAGAATTCCTTATCCCGTTGCGTTCCATGAGGGCATCTATTGACGGCTCGCCTCCTTTAAATCGGCAGTACAGTTTCATAGGATGCTCTGTACCTCCCTTTGACAGGATGCAGTCACGGAAGCGCTGCGCTGTCTCCGAATTGAATAT
>JAFPAS010000180.1 GCA_017424205.1 Prevotella sp.
CTTCCTGATAAAGGCATTAATGGCGCATACACCTTGGCATGCTATGCTGGCAATGCAGCAGGGGCATCATCCATGATACGTGTGGAAGAATATAAACGTCCTACTTTTGAGGTGAAGGCCGCTAACGACTATCATGACCTGATAGAGGTTGACATTCCAAAGCTAAATCCGCTATCCCACGTTCCAGACACCATAGGTGTGACTTTCGCCGCAACAGACTATTCTGGTGTCCCTGTGCGCAATGCCCATGTCATTTATAGCATCGTTCGCAGACATGCGTGGCATGGATGGAAGCGCATGTCGGCAGCGCAATGCAAGACTCTTGTCAGCAACGCGAGCGCGCTGACCGATGGTGACGGGAATGTCATTATCCCTATGCCGCTGGCGCTTCCTGATTCTTCCGCAGGAATATACACATTCGAAATAAAGGTGGGCGTGACCAATCTGTATGGCGAAACTCAGGAGGCGATGACGTCCGTACGTGCCAAAAGGCGTGGCAGCATAGCGCATGCAGCAATATCAGACGAAACGGATTCTCGCCCGGATTATTTTGAGGTCAGCGCGTCACGTTTCCCGAATGATGGGAGCGGAATATTGTTCACCATGCGCAGCAATAGCATAAATGCTGAAACCAGGATGCCGGTTCATGCTTACTATACCTTGTTTGGCGAGGGGGGTGTGATAGAGTCTGGACAATGCGTGTTCGATACGTTGTATACTCGCAGATTCAGATATGATGAGAAATACGGAGAGGGCTTGACGATTGCCTATTCATGGATTCAGAATGGCGTGATGCATGAATATGTCAGAACGTTGATGCGTCCGCTGCCAGATATGTCACTGCGTGCTGTCTGGTCGTCGTTCCGCGACCGCACACAGCCGGGCGCAGACGAAACATGGACACTGCATATTGCTGGCTGTCCGCGCTATTCGTTCATTGCGACTGTCTATGACAAATCCATTGATGCTCTTATGCCGTCATCCTGGAACTTTACGCCTATTCATAACAGATATACCCTTTCGACCTACTGGCAGGCAAGAACTCCTCATGCTGCATCATGTCACATAACTGGCAAGATAGATTATCTTAAGATATTCATCCCTGACTACGCACGACTGAAACCGCTATGCTATCCTATGCCAGCGGCTGCCGGCGAGATACGGATGGCTACTATGCATGCAGCACGTCCGATGATGAAGAATTCTGCTACTGCTAACTATGCTGATGCTGCAGTTGCCGGAAACCGAGCTGGCATGGCTGCAGAAGAAAGTCGGGAGAGTGACAGCATGCAGTCAGAGACGTATGAAGACTTGGCTGCTGCCGTTCGTTCTGATTTCGGTGAAACGGCGTTCTTTGGTGCTGTTGTGTCAGATGAAGAAAGCGGTGGCGCGTCATTGACATTCCGCATGCCGCAGACTGTTACCACGTGGAGAGTACGTGGGTTTGCTTATGATAGTTCTATGCGCCACTGTTTTGTCGATACCGTCTGTGTAGCGACAAAGAGTATTGTGGTGAAACCGAATGTCCCACGATTCCTGCGCCAGCATGACAGCAGCGTGATGACTGCAGAGATACAGAATACTACAGCTTCAGACCATACTGCAGAGGTCGTAATGCAATTGCTTGATATGACTACCGACAGCATGATATGGCAGCAGTCTGTGCACATAAAAATAGCAGCGGGCTCATCAGTGCCGGTAGCTTGTGAAATGCCAGCCATCGAGCAGGGCAATACCTTGATTTTCCGCATTGTGGCTCGTACGGCAGACGGAATGTCAGACGGAGAGCAGCATGTTATTCCTGTCGTACCCGAAACGGAGGTGGTGACAACTACAAGAGCATTCACCCAGCATGGAGCTGGCGTGTATACGACAGACATTGCAGACCAGATTATAGATGGTTCTACAGACAAGCGGCTCCGTGTGAAATATACGGAAGACGCAGCGCAGATGATTGCTGAAGCTATTCCGCAGACTGTAAGCCCTTCATCGAGTGATGCGCTATCTCTCGCCTCTGCCTTATATGTCATGCGTATGTTCTCTCTTCCTGATACGTCTGACGTTCGGAACGGGCTCAGCCAGTTGCAGAATGCTGACGGTTCATGGTCATGGTGGAACGGCATGCGCGGTTCTGCTCATGTCACAGCCTCGGTGGCAAGACTCTTAGCACGTCTGACACATTACGGACTGTCTGACGCAGAGACTGATGCGATGCTCCGAAAAGCCATGCCTTATCTGCTGAATGTGTTAAGCATGGAGGCTGCAGAATTACGGAAGATGCAGCAGAAGAATCCTAAATTGTCGCCTATGCCTTCTTCTACGGCAATCGATATACTCTATATCTGCTCTATGACTGATGACAAGTATGACGTGGCAGACAGAGCAGCACAGCGTGACATAAAATATCTTATTTCTCTTACAGAGAAACACTCGTCCGCACTTTCGCTCTACAGTAAAGCGCAGATGGCGGTCATTCATGCTGTAAAAGGCAGCAGACGCAAGTCGCTCGAACACATAAAGTCTCTTAAAGAGTACAGCGTCTTTACACCAGAGGCTGGTCGCTATTATGATGCTCTGAGGGCGGAATATTCCTGGCGCAACTATCGTATACCTACAGAGGTGGCAGTCATTGAGGCCATGCGTATCGTCACACCGGAAGACACGCAGACCATAGAAGAGATGCAACGATGGCTCCTGCATGAGAAACGTACCCAGCAATGGGATAATTCTCTGAATACGGCTGATGCAATATATGCTTTTATGCAGACCACAGAGGAAAAATCACAGTGGAAAGACCACAGAGAAAAGACCACAGTGGAGGATACAGCAAGAATAATGTTTGACGGCAGGCTCTTGGAAATGAAGAATGGTGTTGCAGATATCCCGTTGCCAGACGACATGAGGTCTGCCACTCTGAGTGCATACAAGCCATCTTCCACTACATCATGGGGCGCATTGATGCTTGAGCAGCGTGTGCCGCTGACATCTGTCAGCACACAGGGTGAAGGATTCAGTGTGAAGCGTGAGATAATATGCCACGATGCGCAGCCTGCTGTAGGAAGCAAGGTCACAGTACGTATTACGGTTACAGCCCTGCGCGACTATGACTTTGTAGAGGTGCGCGACAATCGGTCAGCATGTCTTCAGCCAGTGTGCCAGCTCAGCGGATATCATGCAGCGCAGTCATCTGCTACGGCACGCTGTTCATATGCTGGCTATTACCGTGTCACGGGCGATAATGCCACGATATACTATTTTGACCGGCTTGCAAAAGGGAAGCATGTGATTGAGACGGACTATCACATTGATCGCAAAGGCACATACAGCATGGGACTGGCTTCGGTCAAATCAACGTACGCCCCTGAATTTTCAGGAACAGCGAGCGCAGAGGGCAGACTTGTCTGCACTATGCCGAATCGTGATGAAAATCAAGCCGCTCCAGCGGATTAATTAAGGTTGGGAGGTTATAAGCGTGTAAGCGTTATTATCGTCACTAACGATATTATCGTCATAGTCGCGATAACCAAATAACTCATCTACTTAAATTAAATAATAATAAAAATGTATTTTGAGGATTTAGACCTATCAGACAACATACTCGATGCGCTGTATGACATGCGCTTTGAGAAATGTACACCCATACAGGAACATACCATCCCGCCAATACTCGAAGGGCGTGACGTGCTCGGAATTGCACAGACTGGTACAGGTAAGACTGCAGCTTACTTGCTGCCTATCCTTTCCCTGCTCGACGATGGATGCTACGTTTCTGGCAGTTACGGTGCATGTAATCGTCAGCCAACTTTCAGCCGCGACCATATAAACTGCGTCATTATGTCACCTACACGAGAATTGGCGCAGCAGATAGACCAGGCCATGCA